>CAYNGS010000561.1:0-2699 GCA_964396625.1 uncultured Flavipsychrobacter sp. | reverse complement strand
CATAGAGAATGTTCTGCTGACGGAAAATGATTTACATATTGCATCACCAGCGATGTAGCAGCCAGGTATGGAAGCATAAAAATAGATCACTATTTTGTGCTGCTTCCGGCTGAACAGTTTGTCTATGAACAAGACCATATTAGTTATCTTTTTTGCATTTTTCATTTCACATACGCATGCTCAGAACCCACGCACATATTCCGGCAGTAATTTTACATTCAGCGTTTATACCCATGGTGGCGCATCGGCAGACGATGTTTGCTCAGTCGACTCAATTGTTGTCATAGCAAAGAACGGCCCGAAATACATTCAGTCGATAGTGCCGGGCGAGAATTCTTACACTTGCAACACCGTAAACGATGCACTCACAGTAGAAGATATGAATTTCGATGGCTTCGAAGATTTCCGTATTGTACAGTTTACGGGTACTCCGAATACGCCATACTTTTTTTGGTTGTATGATCCTAAAAGCAAAAAATTCAAAAAAAGCGTTGAGCTCGAAGATATCACCTCCCCCGTTTTCGATCAAAAGAACAAAACGATCACATCAGACTGGACAGACAACGCCGCCCACCACGGCACTACTATTCGTAAATACATCAAGGGCAGGCTGACAAAAACAAAGGAAATAGATAAAAGTGCAGACCCTAAAGATTCAAATTATATGATCGTGACTACCAGGGAGTTGATTGCTGGAAAATGGAAAGTAGTTTCACGATCAAAATCTAAATGGGATTGACATTGACGATCATATACTATCCGGGTTCACGATTCCAAATACAGTTCGCCACGCAATGAAAATAGCCATTATCGGTGCCGGAGCTGCAGGTTGTTTTGCCGCTGCCAATATTCCTTATTGCCAGGGAGTAGAGGTAACGGTATACGAAAAAACAGGCAAGGTAATGCAGAAAGTAAAGGCGTCCGGTGGCGGCCGCTGCAATGTCACCCATGAGTGTTTTGATATACCCGAGATGGTAACACGCTACCCGCGGGGAAAGCAGCTTTTACGTAAATCGTTATATCAATTTGGCCCGCAGCAAACCATCGATTGGTTTGCACAGAGGGGTGTGAAACTGAAAACTGAACCCGACGGACGCATGTTTCCTGTCACCGACAATTCACAAACGATCATCGACTGTATCTGGCAGCAGATGATGCACAATAAAGTTCAGGTCTGCTACCATAAAAGTGTGGTGGCGCTCGCAAAGGTTCCATCCGGTCAATGGACAATAACTTTTTCCGATGGGTCTGTTCACACAGCCGACCGGGTTTTGATATCCGTGGGCGGCTTCCCTCGCGCAGACCAATATCAATGGATAGAGGCGCTGGGCCATACTATACAATCTCCCGTACCGTCGTTGTTCACTTTTAATATGCCCAAACACCCCATTACTGCACTGATGGGCGTTAGCGTACCCAATGCAACGATAAAGATTTCTGGCACTAAGATCACACAGCATGGGCCTTTACTGATAACCCATTGGGGCATGAGCGGCCCGGCTGTATTGAAAACCTCGTCCATCGCAGCGCGCGAGCTTGCCGACAGGAATTATGATTTTACCATAGTGGTGAACTGGCTCGGCGACATGAACGACGCCGATATGCGGGAAACACTATTGCAACTAAGAAAGGAACAGGGCAGGCAATTGGTGCAAAACAAGAACCCGTTCGATCTGCCGCGCCGCCTTTGGGACTACATCGTTCACCAATGTGGTATCAAAGACGATACACGCTGGGGCGATCTGCCTGCTGCTGCGCAAAATAAACTCATCGAACATTTGCTTCGCGACATTTATGCCGTCAAAGGAAAAACAACATTCAAAGAGGAGTTCGTCACCTGTGGAGGCGTCACGCTGTCCGGGATAGACCCGCAAACCTTGCAGAGCAAGGTAGTACCCGGGCTTTTTTTCGCTGGTGAGATATTGGATGCCGATGGTATCACCGGCGGCTACAATTTTCAGCATGCATGGAGCAGCGCCTGGATTGCCGCCCACCACCTCCCGTAGAGACGGGATGCTTCCCGTCTCTACGCCACATGTACTTTCTCCACGCAACATGCGCCTTTCCACCCGTCCCGTCTGTGCGCAACAGCCATCGCATTTATTTCCCGTGTCCGTCCCAACATTTTATGGCTTCGCGGCAAAGTTGGGCGCTTTTCGATTTTTACTTTTTACTTTTGTCTTAAATGAACATTGCAGTGATCGGCTATGGCAAAATGGGCCATGCCATAGAGCAGGCAGCCACCACGCGCGGGCACAATATCGTGCTGCGGATTACCTCGGCAAATAAGCATGAAATGAGCGCAGAGCTTCTGCGGCAAGCCGATGTTGCCATCGAGTTCACCAACCCGGCGTCGGCCAGGGTAAATGTGCTCCAGTGTCTCTCGGCGGGTATCGGCGTAGTATGCGGCACCACTGGCTGGAACGAGCATCTGCCCGAGGTAGAGGCGAAAGCGAAAGAACTGCAGGTGGCCTTTTTGCAGACGTCCAATTTTAGCATAGGCGTCAATATTTTTTTTGAGGTCAACAAGCTGTTGGCTTCATTAATGAATAAATGCACAGGCTACGATGTGGTCATTGACGAAACGCATCATACGCAGAAGAAAGATGCGCCCAGTGGCACCGCAATTACCCTTGCGCAGCAGATCATTCACAGCCTCGATTCCAAAAAGCGGTGGGTACTCAACGATTTCAACGAAG
>CAYNGS010000560.1:0-2705 GCA_964396625.1 uncultured Flavipsychrobacter sp. | reverse complement strand
CGGTATTTCGAAATGTAATTGCCTTAGTCCTTCAAATAACCGCTCCCGGTGAAACCGTTCTAACGCTATTGTCCCGTCCTCCACAAGCATTGTCTCAAACAGTCCGTAGCCATACCTGAATGCCCCATTATCTGCCGGCAGAGCAGCATCCTGAGTGCCGACGATCTTTCCGTTTAGATTACAATAGTTCAAAATGGATATTTTAAAGCCGCACCGAAATTAGTCGAATCGCTGTATTTACGAGGCAAAAAACATCATTTTTCCAGGTCGCCGGTGCAAATCCGTTCTTTCATACCGGTTTGGGCGTATTTTTGTTACAAACTAACAAGTTATGAAGTTTGATAAACCTGTTCCCGTGCAATGGATAGCAGAATTTACCGGGGCAGAATTGGTGGGCAATAAAGATCAGCAGGCGACAGGCATTAATGAGATACACAAAGTTACAAAGGGCGACATATCCTTCGTCGACTATGAAAAATACTACGATGCCTGCCTCAGCTCGGCGGCAACGGTCATTATCATAAACAAAAACGTACCCTGCCCCGACGGGAAAACACTGCTGGTCACTAACGATCCGTTCAGTGCCTATGTGAAGATCGTAAAACATTTTTCCCCGTTCGAGCCGGCCACTAAACTGATCAGCGATTCGGCAGTTATTGGCAAGGGCACACAGATACAGCCCGGTGCATTTATCGGCAACCATGTGCAGATCGGCGAAAATTGTCTTATCCACCCCAATGTCACCGTTTACGATCATACCATCATTGGTAATAATGTCATTATTCATGCGGGAGTGGTTTTAGGCGCAGATGCTTTTTATTTCAAAAGGCGCAGGGAGCGGGAAGTGCAGTATGACAAAATGGTGAGCTGCGGCCGGGTGGTGATACACGATGATGTGGAGATAGGGGCCGGCACTACCATAGACAAAGGAGTAAGCGGCGACACCATCATTGGCAGCGGCACCAAGATCGACAATCACGTGCATATCGGCCACGGAGCCGTGATCGGTAAAAATTGCCTTTTTGCAGCGCAGGTAGGCATTGGTGGCAAGGCGATAATAGAAGACGAGGTAATTCTTTGGGGCCAGGTAGGCGTCAGCAAAGACCTCACTATTGGCAAGGGCGCAGTGGTGTATGCACAGAGCGGTGTACCGGCAAGCCTTGAGGGCGGCAAGACCTACTTTGGCTCGCCTGCAGGAGAAGCAAAAACAAAAATGCGCGAACTGTCGTGGATACGGCGAATACCCGAACTATGGGACATGGTCAACAGTAAGAATAAAGTATAAACGCCCGGGTTTTGGTATCGATAATCATAGACAACAACATACTGCTGCGGTCCTACCAGTTAGATGATGCACAGGAATTGTTCAAAGCGGTGAACAGTTCGCGCACTCATCTGCAGCCGTGGCTGGAATGGATAAATAAGACCACCAAACCCGAGCAATCGCTCCAGTTTATACAGCAGTCGCTGCACCATCTCAACACACAGGAAGCGCTGGCGCTCGGCATTTTTTACAACGATAGGATAATCGGGGGCATTGGCATGCATCACTGGAACCAGGCCACGAAAAAAGCACAGGTCGGCTATTGGATCAGCAAGGAGTACGAGGGCAAGGGAATAATACATCAATGTCTTACAAGGTTCATCGATTTTCTCTTCGAAAAGATCGGGCTCAATAAAATTGAAATTCACTTTATACCTGCCAACAAACGCAGCGCGAAAGTGGCTGAGCGCCTCGGCTGCAAAGTAGAGGGCGTCATCCGTCAAAGCTACCTCAGGAACGGCAAAGCCGAGGACATCGTCATCACCGGATTACTAAAAGGCGAGTGGAAACATACCCCCTCCGTTTAAAAAAATCTTTTCCCCCGAATACACCACATGAGGAAAGCCCCTTCAGGGGTTTGGGGTTTCAGATCAATGCTTAAAATGCCGTATTCCCGTAATGACCATAGCCATATCATGATCCTTACAAAACTGTATGCTGTCGTTATCTCTCACAGAGCCACCCGGATGTATTACAGCAGTGATACCTGCATCATGCGCCATGCTCACACAATCGTTGAAGGGGAAAAATGCATCCGAGGCCATCACGGCGCCTTTTAGCATAAATCCAAATTGTTTCGACTTTTCCAGTGCCTGCCTCAGGGAGTCCACGCGGCTGGTTTGGCCGCAACCCTTTCCTATCAGTTGTTTGTCTTTCACCAATGCAATGGCGTTCGACTTCAGATGTTTGCAGACAATGTTTGCAAACAGCAGGTCGTCTTTCTCCTGCTCGCTGCTGTGCCGTGCGCCGGCCTCCCGCCATTCGGCGAAGTTCTGCGTGTCTGCCTCCTGCACCAACACCCCGTTGAGGATGCGCTTGTATTCCTTTGTAGGATAAAAACTATTTTTTTGCTCCAGCAGAATTCGGTTCTTCTTGCTCTTTAATATTTCTAATGCTTCCTCGCCAAATTCAGGCGCTATCAATATCTCAAAAAACAGTTCGTTTATTTTTTTTGCAACATCTGCATCAATTATCTGGTTGGTGATCAGCACACCGCCAAATGCGCTTTCCGGGTCGCCGGCCAGCGCTGCCTCCCATGCATGGGTAACATTGTCGCGCTCAGCTATGCCGCACACATTGGTATGCTTTATGATCGCAAACACCGGTTTGCTGAATTCAGAAACGATCTGGCAGGCAGCATCTATATCCACCAGGTTGTTAT
>CAYNGS010000559.1:0-2708 GCA_964396625.1 uncultured Flavipsychrobacter sp. | reverse complement strand
GCTCAGGATAGCGGGGCGTGGCCGCGGCGGTGGTCCAGGCGGTGGTGGCGGACTGGGAAATTTGGGTACCGGTTTTCTTATCGGCAGTATGCTGGGCGGTGGCCGGGGTTTTGGCGGTGGTGGTTTTGGTGGTGGTGATAGCGGCGGCGGTGGCTTTGGTGGTTTTGGCGGCGGCGATTTTGGCGGCGGTGGCGCCAGCGGCAGTTGGTAGTAAGAAGCCCCTTATTTTTCGGTTACAAAGGTACGAGCAGCCCGTCCGGGTAGGTTATCTCTTCAAGATATAAACCATGGCCTGCAACGTCGAAGTATGCCCTGGTGCAGTCACCTGCCTCAATTATTTTCCTGAAATCGTCGATCGTGTTTTTTCCTCTTGCCGTATGTAGCTGAGTGCCTACCAGGCCACGAACCATGCCGCGCAAAAACCGGTTTGCCTCCACCACATAATGCAGCTCGCCATCTCTATGCTCCCAGTAAGACTGATGAATTTTGCAGGTAAATGTTTTGGACTGGGCATTACGCTTGGAGAATGATTCAAAATGTTCGTACTCCATTATCATGGCCGCAGTCGTATCCAAAATATCGTGCCGCAAGGTGAAGGGATAATAGAGTCCCCTGTTATACAAGAACGGATTTTTTTTTGAATAAATGCGGTATCTGTAGCGCCTTCGCACTGCATCGAAACGGGCATTGAATTCCGGGTCGGCTGCTTTTAGTATCCGCTTTACAGCAACGCTGCCGGGTAGTATGGAATTGCATTTGTAAACGAGGTCGAAATCGATTTCCGTTGCTACGTCAAAGTGGTAATAATTACACAATGCATGAACGCCTTCGTCCGTGCGGCTGGCGCCAAAGGTGATTATCGGCGCGCGAAACAAAGTTGACAGGACATCATTCAGTGCCAATTGCACGGTCACCTGCTGTCCCTGAATCTGTGATCCATGAAACTGTGTACCATCGTACATTACCTCTAATACGTAGCGCATATCGGGTCAAAGGTAAAAATTCGGGAGCCAAAAAAAATGTTGTCGAAAACAGCCTGATGAAACCCGTTGCCACAGCGGCGTATAAAGAAGTTTTGTCAATGATGCGAAGCCTGTTTCTCTTTCCGGTCCGTTCTCTTTTTTCGTTCCAGCCACCACCCAAGGAAGCCAAACGTTATTGCAAGAACAAGGAAAAAGATGCCCTTGTTCATAGCATCCCAGAAGTATTCGAAGTAGCGTGTGTAAAGGTTAATGAGCAGGAATAGCACGCCGAAATCTCTTGCCATCTCATCCTTATACCGTACGCCGAGGTAAAAGCTGAGTGCGGCTGCAACCCCAAAAATGATTGAATATGCCAGCACATGTATCTGCCTCACCTGCTGCCATCCTTCGAGCGTATTATAGTTTCCGAATATTGACACGCCCCACAGTCCTGTAAAGAAAATGAACAATCCCGTGAGATAGGTGATGTTTGCTGCAAACGAAATTTGTTTCACCTGGCCCTGCAAAAAGGAGATACCGAGGATCAGCAAGCCGAAGACTGTATACCTGAGGGGATAGTTCATGCCCATAAACAGATTGTTGGTGCTCTGCCAGGTACTGAACGACCCAAACCATACCAGCGAAATTATGATAGCGCCAATCCACAATGCACTGGAGCGGAATACCTGCCCGAGTATAATGAGCAAGGGGACAGCCATGCTCAGAAAAGCGGTGTAGGTCTTGTCTATGCCAAATTCTTTGCAAAAATAGACCAGTGATGTAAGTACAGATAGCCCGCCCAGGACCATGTATATTTCATACGTTATTGGCGAGATGGCGTTTCTTTTTCTGCCTATATACCAAAACCATAAAACCGCCAGGGCTGCCGCTATGAGGGCTATGATCAAATCGCTCAGCGAAAAATATGCTTTTATCTTTTCCAGCAGTTTTTCATTAAGGAATATAGCCCCGAACGCCATCAGCGTACAGAATAGGGCTATGAAGAAAAAATACTGGGCTATCTGCTGTCGGTCTGTCTGTCTGGACGAGATGGTGTCTCTCAGCTCAGCGGCCTTCTCACTGCTGAGCTTGCCGGCAAGTTCCCATTCTGCTATGGCCTGCTGTAAGAGTTTATATTCGCTTTTATCTACGTCCATTTACAGTAAGTTGCGATCGCAAACGGCATGTGTTTGAATCGTGATTATGAAGTTAGTAATTTATGTAGTCATTAAAACAAAAAACCTTCTGCCAGGCAGAAGGTTCCCACGGTGATCCGTTTTTTGGGTGGGGTTTTTATGAAGCGCGGTGAGATCAGTTGTTGATGGTAACGGTCAGTGTGCCCTTATTACCTTTAATGAACACTGATTCGTCTTTAAGGTATTTCCGGTATTTGCTGTACACGCTTTCCGGTTGCAGCTTGCCATTGATGTAGAGCTCGTCGTCTTCTTTTCTGATTTTGTAGGTGCCCGATCTGTCGATAAGCCCATCCTTCTCCATTTTGCTCAGCATTGTTTCATAGTTCGTGCTGCCGTGTATGGCGGGCGGCGCAGGTGGCGCCGGCGGTATGGGCGCTGTAGAGGCAGATGGCGGCAAGGGCGGCACTGGTGGGATTGGTGGCATACTATTCATTTTTTCTTCCGCCTTCTCCAGTGCATCGCGGCTTTTCTCAAGGGCTTGTTTAATGGTCTCATTTACCTCCCTGCGCAGCTTCGGGTCATTTAGTTCTTTATTTACTTCGTCAAGCCC
>CAYNGS010000558.1:0-2711 GCA_964396625.1 uncultured Flavipsychrobacter sp. | reverse complement strand
TAGCAGCACGGGCATACCAAAGCTGGGCGCTTCGCCAAGTCTTGTATTGCGATGCAAAATGGTGTTGAATACCAGGTCGCCAAAATGAACCTTGATCTCCTCTACGACCTGGTTGCTGAGACGAAGCCGTCCGTCGTACATCGTCATAAGTATACCCTCTATTTTCAGATTAGCGTTGATGCGCGTCTGAACGATCTTTATTGTATTGAGCAACTTCCCCAAACCCTCCAATGCAAAATACTCGCACTGAACCGGTATTACCACACTATCGGAAGCTGCAAGGGCATTCACCGTGATGAGGCCGAGTGATGGAGAGCAATCGATGATGATAAAATCGTAATTGCCCAATTCGGGTTCCAGGGCCTGCCGGAGCACATACTCCCTGTTCGGGTGATTGATCAGCTCTATCTCCGCACCTACAAGGTCGAGATGGCTTGGCAGCAGATTGAGGTGCGGGGTGTCTGTTTCAAGTATTACCTGCGATGCCGGTGTATCATTCACCATACAATCGTACAGGCTTATCTGGATGTTTTTCAGATCGAAACCATTGCCGGTAGTACTATTGGCCTGGGGATCGGCATCCACCAGCAGTGTCTTATATTCCAGCACAGCAAAACTCGCCGCCAGGTTAATAGCAGTAGTGGTCTTTCCCACACCGCCTTTTTGATTCGCAATTGCAATTACTTTAGCCATAACCCACCCCCCGAAGGGGCTTCTCTTTTTTTGAATTTCAATACGATTACAAGATAATCGTTTCTCCTATTTCCGGCAATATTAATTCTTTACCGGCAGCTTTGAATTTTTCTTTTACGGCATTGTGGTCTATTTTAATATAACCGAAAGTATCGAAGTGTATTCCAATGATCTTGTTACATTCTATAAACCCGGCTGCTATAACAGCGTCATCGGCATCCATAGTAAAGTTACCCCCGACAGGCAGTATGGCAAAATCAAGCTTTGCATACATGGGCAATAATTTCATATCCATCATCAGGCAAGTATCGCCACTATAGTAAACGTTGTACTCCTGTCCGTGAACGAGGAAGCCGCCGGGATTACCCCCATATTCGCCACCGGGCATGGCGCTGCTGTGCCAGGCAGGTAGAAAATGCAGTTTTCCGAACTCAAATTGTGCTGAACCGAAATTCATAGGATGTGCGTTGGTGACACCTTGTTTTTGCGCCCATGTCACCACTTCGAACGAGCTTATAACTTTAGCCCCGGTTCGCTTTGCGATAGAAACAAGGTCGCCGACGTGATCGCCATGACCATGTGAGACCAAAATATAATCTGCCTCAATTTTATCTACATCTACCTTCCCCGTTGCCAGTTCATTGCCAGTAATAAAAGGGTCAAATAACAATTTGACGCCTCCTGTTTCTATCGCAAAACAGGCATGGCCGTAAAAAGTGAACTTCATATCGACGGGAATTTAAAAGTGAACGGCAAATTTAAGAAAATAAAAAAACAGTAAGAAGTAAATGTTCGCGCTTAACGGAAAGACCATAGTGGGTCGGATGATCCACTTAAATCACTTTGTTGCGTTTGACCTAATCAGCGGCTGAGTTATTCTAATTACCGGCAGGATTGCCGGGTATGGGGACCGGCACGAGGTTATTCTCATGTTCGGCGGGATATAGCTTCATATAGTGCGGATAATCGAGTTCGGGGTGCAGGTCGAGACTGAGGCCTTTGAGTATTTGTATGCGAGACTTACTGAGGTCTACCTTTTCGAGGTATGCGGGCACACTGGGTGTGAAGCTCCACTTGCCGTTTTCCCAAAATACATATCCGCCGCGGGCAGGGTCGTAAAAAGTATAATAGTCCGGGAAGTAGACATGGGAGGTGGCGTCGTAGTTATGCGCGGCGGCCCATTCCGGGACTTTGGTACGCTTTGCAGTGGCGGCCTTTTTTGTTTTGTTTTTATCCTTAGCTGTTGTGTTGTCCTGCGCCTGAATGGCCATTGGCATGATGCACACAAGCAATATGACCCATATCCGTTTCATAAATATCTGATTTTGACGCTGTCCTAATAACCTCTAATACACCAGCAATACTATGCCATTAAATCCATATGAACTATGATGATCGTCAGTGGGCAATTAACATGTGCTATAAATTCATTTATCGGTCAAAAAACATTAACTTTGCGCAAAAATTATTCATAAAATAATGAATTTCAATTCCTCAGAAATCGTAGAAGAACTGGTATCCACTACCGACAAGATTGCAAAAGGATATAATACATTACAAGAACTGGGTGACGTAGAAATTGGTATGACGCCGAAGGAGCTTGTATGGCAGTCTGACAAGATAAAGATGTTTCACTATGTGCGCAGCAGTCCACCGAAGTGCAAGACGCCGGTGCTGGTGTCGTTTGCCATGCTGAACAGGCAAGACGTGCTGGATCTACAGCCCGATCGCAGCCTGATGAAAAAACTCATTGACGAAGGACTTGATGTGTACATCATGGATTGGGGCTATCACGACCGGAGCGACCGATACCTGACCATGGAAGACTATATAGATGGCTACATGAACGATGCTATAGACTTCCTGCGCAAACGTCATAAGACGCCGAAGATCCATAAAATGGGTATCTGCCAGGGTGGGACATTCTCGATGATCTACGCATCACTTTACCCGGAGAAGTTGAAATCACTGACCACTTATGTTGCACCATACGATTTCTCCACGACAAGCTGCATGCT
>CAYNGS010000557.1:0-2716 GCA_964396625.1 uncultured Flavipsychrobacter sp. | reverse complement strand
GCTTAAATTCGGCGCATTGTGATAACATATTCCGGTGCTTTAAAGTAAATGTACAGGTTGTCTAAAAATATTTAATTTTACCAGATTGAAAACCAAACCGGATAATATATATAAAAAGAAACCCGGCAGCGGGAAGGAAAAGCTGAACAAGACAAAACGGGCCATAGTTATATTGTGGGTTACGTTTGGGTCGCTACTGCTGTTGTTTACTTTGCTGATCGTTGCCATAGAGCACGGCCTCGTGGGTTATATGCCCTCCCTGGCTGAACTGGAAAATCCGCAAAGCGCCATTTCCTCTGATTGCCTCGCTGCGGATGCAACTTTGCTTGGCCGTTACTATGTTACAGACAGGTCGAACAGCAAATTCAACGAGATATCCCCGTATATTATCCAGGCGCTGCTGGCGACCGAGGATGCGCGTTTTTACGAGCATGCGGGAATTGACCCGATAGCGACCGTTGCGATCCCCTTTTATATGATCGCCCACAAAAAACGCGGATCATCAACGATAACACAACAGCTTGCCAAAAACCTGTTCCCGAGACAAAGTGAGAGCTTTATTACGCTGCCATTCATGAAACTGAAAGAATGGGTGCTGGCAGTGAAACTGGAGCGAAACCTTACGAAGAACGAGATCATTACCATGTACCTTAATACGGTGCCCTATGGTGACAATGTATACGGTATCAAGAACGCATCACTGACATTTTTCAACAAGCTGCCGGACAAAGTAACCGTCGATGAGGCTGCCACACTTGTGGGGATGCTGAAGGGCAATACTATCTACAACCCACGCAGCCACCCTAAAAAATCGAAAGAGCGGCGAAACGTGGTGCTGGAGCAGATGTATAAGAACGACTACATTAAGGAGTCGCAGATGAATGAGCTGAAGGCCAGGGAAACGCCACTTGATTATCATAAAATAGACTACCACGATGGTATCGCGCCTTATTTCAGGCAGGTAGTAGAGCAGCAGGTGAAACTGGTACTCAAAGATGTTAAGAAGCCCGATGGAACACCCTACGATATTTATAAGGACGGGCTGAAAATATGGACCACGATCGATGTGCGGATGCAAAGATATGCTGAAGAGGCTGTGCAGGAACATCTTACGGAGTTGCAGAAAACATTTCTCGCACAGTCAGGATACAAGGACGGAAGTATCTGGAAGAAGGGCACAGCGATACAGAATATACTGACTGCAGCTATCAAATCATCGGACCGCTACCAGATGTACCGTAACCAGGACATGACTGAGACGAAGGCAATAGCGGAAATGAGAATTCCTATAAAGATGCGGGTGTTCGCCTGGAACAAGGCACACTACAAGGATACCGTGATGAGCCCTATTGACTCGATCAAGTATATGAAGACCTTCCTGCAGTGTGGTTTTATGGCGATGGATCCGAAAACAGGGGAGGTGAAGGCCTGGGTGGGGGGTATAGATCATACCTACTTCCAGTATGACCACGTAAATATCAATACCAAGCGGCAGGTGGGGTCTACCATAAAACCCATACTGTACACGTTTGCGGTGGATAATGGTTTTTCGCCTTGCGGTATTGTAAATACCGATCCGCAACAGTTCCCTAATATGGATCATCCTTATGACGGGAACGGAGGCATAGTGACCGGCGATATGACGATGAAGGAAGCATTGGCCCGCTCCATCAACAATGCCGCGCTTTATGTATTGAAACAGGTAGGCATTGATGCCTTTGTTGACTTTGCACATAAATGCGGCATCACGAGCCGTATGGATAAGTTTCCGTCAGTGGCACTTGGTGTATCAGACATTTCACTGTTTGAGATGATGGGCGCTTACAGTATGTTTCCAAGTGGCGGGTGGAACACTCAGCCATTCTTTATCAGCAGGATCGAAGACAAGAATGGCATGCTTGTGAAAAATTTTACACCGGCTCAGAAAGAGATCATAGGTGCCAATACATGCTACAAAATGATCAATATGATGAGGGGTGTCGTGGATCGTGGTACCGGTATGCGTCTCCGCTTCAAATATAATTTCACAAACGATATTGCGGGCAAAACAGGTACGACAAACAACCAGGCCGACGCATGGTTCATAGGCTATGTGCCGCAGCTGATAGCGGGCACATGGGTGGGATGCGATGACCGTGAATTCCGTTTTCACAGCGAAGCGTTGGGACAGGGTGCATCCGCTGCGCTGCCGGTATGGGCATTCTTCATGAAGCGCGTATATGCCGACAAAAACCTGAACATAGAACAGACGGCAACTTTCAAACCGCCGGATGGCTATGTGGACTGCGATGCATCGGACCCGACGAGCGTGCAAATGATGAGTGACCACGGCAATACTGAAAAAGGCGGACAGAGAAAGTCGGAGGAGCCGATGGAGCATGCAGCCCCGCAAAACGACAATTCGGAGTGGGGAAAATAATGTTGTTGACGGACGTGGACACAGTTTAAGGGCTTCACTTTTCTAAATTGATCTTCCGGTAGGAATATGCATCAACTATCCAGGTTCTTTTTTGTGTTTCTTGCGGTGGCAACCGGCGCCCTGTTCCTGTTTTCTGCGTATACGAAGCTATTTCCCACCATACAGGCATTTGAATACAATATAGCGGCACAGGCGCATGTGCACTATATGACAGCCTCCATACTGGCCAGGTTCTTCATAGGGCTGGAAGCCGGGCTGGGATCGCTGATCATTTTCCACTACTTCGGTAAAAACAAC
>CAYNGS010000556.1:0-2719 GCA_964396625.1 uncultured Flavipsychrobacter sp. | reverse complement strand
GTGAAGAAGACGAAGAAAACAGCTACTACAGCCTTGGCGGCGACTTGCACGAATCGCAGGAGGAAAATAAGGGAGAATAATAATAGAGTAGGAAGTCTGTAGAAGAAAGTATAAAGCTGGTAAAAACAGCCATTTTCAACTAAGCGATCATTCAACCTTTCTACAAATCAACAGCTTTCCCTATTTTGCTGTGCTTGTAGCCGTATACGAAGTACAGAGCAAGGCCGACCACCAGCCATATTAGAAACCGCTCCCAGTTGGTGGTACCCGATTCGGAAAGCAGGTAGGTGCAGCAGAGAAAACCCATTACCGGAATAATGGAATAGTTGCGCACAAACGACAGCACGGAAGTGATAATAAAGGTGATGCCGAAGAGGAAGAACGGCACCTTTGTTCTGATCACATCCCATGTAACATTGCCCTTGTCGTCGGCGAAATTTACATAACCACGAAACCCGCCCGGGTAGTACTTCTCAAACAGGACCACCGAAATAACGAACATTGCCGGTACGATCCATTTGCCATTCAGGTAAGGTGTTTTGAACTTACTTTGCAGACGGTTAGTGTCGTTTTGCAGTTTTAATATGCCTCCGCAGACAAGCACAAAGGCAAACAGCGTGCCTACACTTGTCAGGTCTACCACCACCGTAAGGTTCATGAACAACGCAGGAATGCCAACGACAAGACCCGTGAGGATAGTGGAGAACGAGGGCGTTTTATATTTAGGGTGCAACCTGGCAAAGACGGGCGGCAACAGGCCATCTCTGCTCATACTCATCCATATACGCGGCTGCCCCAACTGGAATACCAGCAAAACGCTGGCGGTGGCTATTACCGCGCTGATAGATATAATACCGGCTATCCAATTGGCCCACTTACTGTTCATGGACGCGAATACGTAAGCGAGTGGGTCCCCCACATTCAGGTTCTTATAGCTGGTCATGCCGGTAAGGACCAATGCCACAAGAATGTAGACTACTGTGCAAATGATAAGCGAATAGAACATTGCCTTTGGCAGGTCGCGCTGAGGATTCCGGCACTCCTCGGCAGTAGTAGAAATAGCGTCAAAACCAATGTAGGAAAAGAAAACGGCCGACGTGCCTGTGAGCACACCCCCTATTCCGTTGGGCAGGAACGGCGTCCAGTTGGCAGTGTTTACATAAAAGCAGCCGGCTATCATGACCAGTAGTATAATGGCAATTTTCAGTATCACCATGATATTTGTACTACGGCGCGACTCGCGGATACCGACATAAATGATCCAGGTGATGATGGCTGTAATGAGAAAGGCAGGCAGATTGCAGATGAACCGGACACCGCCCATCAGCGGCGCATTTGCCCATGCGAGTTTTGCTGCATCGGTAAGCCCGTCCTTGGCCGTCCAGTAGTCGGTGGCGAGGTATTCGGGAATGTGCATGCGGAAGCTGCCTATGCGAATACTGTTGACAAGCGCAGTAAAATAGTCGCTCCAGGAGATGGCCACAGCAATATTGCCAATGGCATATTCCATCAGCAGGTCCCACCCTATTATCCAGGCAATGAGTTCCCCAAAAGCCACGTAAGAATAAGTGTAGGCGCTGCCCGACACGGGTACCATACTCGCAAACTCGGCGTAGCAGATAGCAGAAAAACCACAGGCAACGGACACAAAAAGAAACAAGAGTATGATGCCCGGCCCTCCATCGAAACTGGCCTTGCCGATGGTGGAGAATATACCCGCCCCTACAATGGCCGCAATACCCATAAACGTAAGATCGCGAACCGTAAGCACTTTTTTCATGCTACGGCTATGCCCCTCTATTAGCCCCTCTGCCACCTCCCTGTTTATATGATCGAGTGTCTTCTTGCGAAATAGGTCGTGCTTCATTCTAAAACCAAAAGTAATATTCTAAGGGAATTTAATGCCACGATATTTATTTCACCAAATGAATGTTCTTTATGTCAAAGTCGACGTCATAGTTTTTGTAACCGGCGAGGAAAATGATCGCTTTAATAGTGGTCGGGTCAAAGCCGACCTGCTTTCCGAAATACGCGCTTTGCTTCAGTTCTCCGAAAGGTATCTTTACAGTATTCCATTCTTTGTCCGCCTTGAAAGAAGCGGAATGGTAGTTAAAGTCCTTCACAAGCCCGGAAGGCATTACAACATAGTATTGCTCTCCATTCCCTTTTACATCAAACTCAATCGCTTTATAGGCACTTATGTCAACTTCAGGCAACGGTCGCTCAGTGCCCTTGGCCAAATTAAAGCTGACCCCTGAAAAACCTACGTATCCCTTAATAATAACTTTCCCGGCTAAATGAAGGTGATTGTGACGAGCATCTTCTTTCTGCAACTGAAAATTAAGCTCTGATGTACCTCCAACAACCTTGTCTGAATAGGCTACCACATAAGGAGGCAGCATTTCCATGTTGTCCAATTTCAGTGCCGTATGATCGAAATTCAAAGCCGCCGTCTTTGCTGAAGAATCAATTTGCTTTTTAAAAATAGGTGTAACCAAGTCAACCTGCTTTCCTTTGTGAATCACCATACGGATATCCTCGGTGTTCTCAATATTTTTTAACGGATCTGACCCAAGCACTACAATGTCGGCGTCATAACCTTCGCTGATCCTGCCTGTTTTTATGCCCGGGAATACAATGCTGATATTCCCGGTAGCAGAGCAAAGCGCATCGGCGGCAGACATACCTTCCTTACATATTGCTGTATCTCGTTATGCAA
>CAYNGS010000555.1:0-2730 GCA_964396625.1 uncultured Flavipsychrobacter sp. | reverse complement strand
ATCTATCAATAATGATAAATTAACAAAACACTTTTTCTATTTTGGCAGTCCTTCTTATTAATTTCGGGAAAAGAAAGGTTACCGGCATATTTGGTGGCGATTCAATAGTCGAAAAGAAATTCACGATTTTTTTTTGACGCCGGACATTGTCATCTCATTTTGTGAAAGAAGGTCAAAAAAGATTTTGGTAAATGATAATGAGCGCACCACGACAAACACCAAACACAACACTACGCTATGCAGGTCTTGCAACGCAGTGGATGGCAATGCTGCTGATCGCGGTGTGGCTCGGCTACAAACTGGACGCCTGGATAGGGCTGAAGGCTTTGTTCATTATTATATTCCCGTTGTTGTCTTTGGGCGTTTCGCTGTGGCAACTGATAAAAGAGTTTAGTAAACCAAAAAAATGATGCAGCGTTATATCATATCGATGATTGTAGTTTTTATCGTGCTCAGTGCGGTTTTTTTCGCATTGAAGATATATATGCCGGCTTATAATTTCGTTGTGCTTGAGATCGGTAATGTGATCATGGCGCTGCTTTCGCTGATCACTTATTTTATTGTTAAGAAGCAAATGGATGGAAGGCCGGAAGCCTTTGTGCGCGGTGTATACAGCGCCTCTTTCCTGAAGCTTATGGTGTGCATGGTGTCAATACTTGTTTATGTAATGCTGAATCGTGATCACATTCACAAGCCCTCAGTATTTGTGCTGTTTGGCATCTATGTTATATACACCTTTATGGAGACATTGTTATTATCAAAATTAGTTAAAGGATAGATCAGTATTTTGAAATGAAAAAGCAGGAAACCACACTGACATTTTTAGACCAGTTTTTACCGACGGGTGCATTTGAGCAGATCGCGCCTTTTTTCAGGTCACACACTATACATCTCACGCTCACACACGAACGCAGGAGCGTGCTCGGGGATTACAGGCATCCCGATTCGACAACGCCGTATCACCGCATCAGCATAAATGCGAATTTAAATCCGTACAGCTTCCTGATAACATTGCTGCATGAGCTTGCACATTTATTTACTTTCGTGCATTTTGAACATAAGGCGCAGCCACATGGAAAGGAGTGGAAAACACAGTTTCGCCACATTCTGATACCGTTTATGGGCAAGCGGTTTTTCCCGGCAGATGTGGAGAAAGCGCTGCATGCATACCTGCATAACCCTGCCGCGAGCACCTGTACTGATGCCCACCTGTATAAAGCGCTATATCGTTATGACGATCACAAGCCCGGATTCAAACTGGTGGACGACCTTGGTATAAACCAGTATTTTGAAACCGAAGACGGCCAGGTATACCAGAAATTGGAAAAGCTGAGAACACGCACCCGCTGCAAAAATATTGGCACCGGTAAGGTTTACTTCTTCCAGGGCATTGTTGAGGTCAAAGCGCGCAGGCTCAGAGAAAATTAATTTTCCGTTTCAGTGTATTAGCGGCATACTACGCAACCATAAAATTGCATAGTTTAAAAAGCACTCTTGCGCCTACGATAGCATCTATGCTGTCTCCAATATGGTCGCCATTCGATACTTCGTTCAGGTCAAAGCCAATTATTTCTTTTCCTGCGGCACGCATCATCCTGAACAGGTAAAATATTTGTTCGGTCTCAAAACCACCCGGTACTGGAGTACCGGTATTTGGGCATAGTTTGGGATCAAGCCCGTCAATATCAAAACTGATATACACTTTCTGCGGAAGCGCGTCTACGATCTGTTTGCAAATGTCTCTCCACAGTTCACCCTCATATTGCCGGGTTTTTATGTCCTTGTCGAAGAAGGTGACAATGCGACCATTGCTTTGGTTTATCATGTCCAGTTCTTCGTTACAGTAGTCGCGAATGCCAACCTGTACCAGCTTCTTCACCTGTGGTATCTGCTGCAGTACATTGTACATAATAGATGCATGGGAATACGTAAATCCTTCATAGGCTATACGCAGGTCTGCATGTGCATCTATCTGCAGAACGCAAAAATCGTCATGTATATCGGAAAGCGCCTTGATAAAGCCCAGTGGTGTGCTATGGTCGCCGCCTATAAGGCCTACCTTTTTGCCTTCTGCCAGCAGTCCCTTCGTCATTTCGTAGACCCAGTCGTGCAGCATTTTACCACCATCATTAATATGTCGTAGCTTTTCGCTCAACTGTGCATTCTCTGCTATTGTGCCGCCATCCATCATATCCGAGATGATCAACTCAGCGCACTGGCGCAGGTAATCACTCTTGGTGCGGATGTTCTTATCAATAGGCAGCATGTAAAAACCCTTTTTCCAGCCGTCCGTCACATCAGGATCATAAAGATCTACCTGCATGGCTGCATCGAAAATTTTCTCTGGGCCACGTGCAGTGCCCGGCCTGTAGGAAACGGTAACCTCCCAAGGTATGGGCAGCAGAATGAGTTGCGCCTGATCTTCATCGGATGGCAATCCGAATATATTGTTTGATTTCAGCCCTACCGAATTAGGGTCGAAGTTTAAAGTGTCCAGCATGCGGCAAAGGTACTATGCAAAAGAGATACAGCGCAAGTCCGGATACCTGTGATTTTGAAATATCCCCGGATCAGTGAACAGTAATATACCCGGATTCCAATTCCAGGGCATCTTTGCGCAGCACGAATTTGTAATTGCCCCGCTTCTGGAAATTGCGCCTGTCCATTATAATATCAGCTGCATTTACTCTCGGCACATCTATGATCATTTTATTCTTTTCGTCGTAGAAT
>CAYNGS010000554.1:0-2742 GCA_964396625.1 uncultured Flavipsychrobacter sp. | reverse complement strand
CATTAGTCCTGTATAGTGACCTATGTGCGCATGCGTCACAAATATTCCATTCGGCAGAAAATTATATACGCCCTTCGTCAGCGTTTGGAAATAGTGCAGTTGCTCCTTTATGTCCGGTGTCGCCTCAAACAGCCACCATTTGTGGCTGATGGGGTCCACCAGTGCAAAAGAAACCACATACCTCCTCATCGCCGGGTGTTCCCATGCCATTTCACAGCACTGCTTCATGCAGCCGGTATGGGGGTAGCCACCATCCTGGGCCACACCAAGTATTTGCACATAAGGCGCGTTCCCGACCTGCGCCATGGTAGGGATGTACAAGCAAATGAGCAGTATGCTGTAAAGGTATTTTGCCATTATTTCAAAGATAGGGCGCATGGCTCATAAGTTTATTATTTTTATAAAAAGGGTCGGTTCAAAAAAATATTTTTGAACCGGTGCAACCTTTTGAAAATCCACTTGTCATTATTAAAACACACCTTCTTATTTGACCGCCCGCGTTATCGATATAAATAAAGTGTTGGTAGATCGTTGTCGCAAAGGCGATAACAGGGCTCAGTATGAGTTATATCATCTTTATGCCAGGCAGATGTATAACGTGAGTATACGCATTGTAGGCCATGCCGGCGAGGCCGAGGATATTTTGCAGGATTCGTTTGTCGAAGCATTTAAGCGCATAACAGATTTCAGGGAAGAATCAACATTTGGAGCGTGGCTTAAAAGAATTGTGGTTAACCGGTCGGTGAACTACCTGAGGAAAAGAAAACTGGAGCTGTTTGAAAATATACCCGGTGCAGACCAGTTAGTTTATGAGGAAGATTCGGTGGACGCTACCGAATTGCAGTGGGAGGTGAAGAAAGTACACCGTGCTATAATGGAATTGCCCGCCGGTTACCGGTTAGTGCTGACCATGTACTTGCTCGAAGGATATGATCACGCGGAGATAGCCCAGGTATTAAACATAACGGAATCAACCTCGAAATCGCAGTATAACCGGGCAAAGGCGCGATTGAAGGAACAACTAAAGGAGAAGAATTATGCAGGATAACTTTGAGAAATTCATCAGTGATCACAGCGAGGAGTTTGATCTCCATGAGCCGCCTGCGCACCTGTGGCGTTCCATAAACAGGCGCATCGACCGCAAGAAAGTAAGGCTATGGCCTGTTTATTATGCCGCTGCCACTTTGCTACTTATCGTTGGGGCATTTGCTGTCCTTTCGCGTTATGGACAACCCAAACCGGTATTGCAGACCAACCAGGAAACAGCCGCAAACCCCGAGCTGAAAAAAGCAGAAGTTTATTATACTTCCATAGTGGAAGTAAAGCGATCAGAACTGAATCGGTTCAGTGGCCGGTACCCCGAGCTCTGCAACGACCTCGACAAGGAGTTACACGCGCTCGATACGATGTACGACCAGCTAAAGACAGACTATAGAAATTCCAGTGACAACCCGGCCGTGCGCCAGGCATTGCTTGAAAACCTGCAGGCGCGTGTGCAGTTGCTCAACCAGCAATTGCTGATAATTCAAAACATCGACCAGCAGGAGCAAAAGAATGAACAACACATAAAGTCAATATGAAAATTTAAAGCCAATGAAACAGTCTCGAATTTTTGCCATTTCCCTATACCTGCTATTGGTTCATACTGCGGGTATTACGGCCAGGCCGGTAAATTGGGTCACAAAGGATAAGAGAATATTCAGGCATTATACCGTTCAGCCGGCCGATGCGCTCATCATTAATAACAAGTTCGGACAGGTGCATATAAACACCTGGGATAAAAATGAAGTTACAATTGATATCAAGGTCACCGCAAAATCCAGGAGCGAAGACAAATCGCAGGAAATACTGGACCACGTAAGCTTTGACGAGCAATCGAAAGAACCCGGGCGTCACGATATTTCTATCACAACTGTTATTGCTGAGAAGTACACGATTTGTTGCAATGACGATGTGAAGATTGACTACACGATCAGCGCCCCACGAAAAAATGCCATTGATATAAAAAACAAATTTGGCGACGTATTCGTCAGCGATTTTGAGGGTAAGATGCAAATGGATGAGCAGTTTGGCGCCCTCACCACCCAAAAGATCACCGGCGGCGATAAGCAAATAAAAGTTTCATTTGGCAGTGCCGATATTGGATACATTGAATCGGGCGATCTCGATATTTCTTTTTCCAAACTAACTATTGAGGATGCCCGCGATATAACTGTTTCAAATAAGTACGGGAAATCAATCATTAATTCGGTACACAGCCTTGATATTAAGCAACGTTATGGTGATCTCAATATCGGTACTGTTTCCAGGCTGGAGGGCTCTGCTGAATACTCCGGCGTCAACATTGAAAAGGTATCCAAAAGCTGCGACATGACGTTGAAATATTGCGGTAAGGCGAATTTTGCATCCATCGGCGCTGGTGTTGATCTCTTCAGCCTGAGGGCGAGCTACGGCTCCGTGCACTGCAACATAGACGAAGGTGCCGATCTTACGATCGATGCGGCGGCTACATACGGAAGTGTAAAATATGAAGGTGGCGGGTCGCTGGAGTTTTCTGAAATAGGATCCGGGTCTTATAACCACACCCAGACCTACAAGGGTAAGGCAGGGGCCGGAAAGGGAAAGATGGATGTTGATATTAAATATGGTAGTCTCACAATTAAATAAATTTATTCCTGGTTTAAAAACACCTTTATGAAAAAGAACATTTCGCTGATCATTGTCGCAGTTGCTATCGGGCTG
>CAYNGS010000553.1:0-2744 GCA_964396625.1 uncultured Flavipsychrobacter sp. | reverse complement strand
ATATGCAAGCAACATTCTTGCCGTCTCAGAAAGGTTGTAGTTTCCGATAAACGAAAGGAAAGGATTACCGGTTAAATAATCACAAAAGAGTACAACTAAATTGCCGTTGAGGTCTGCAATGTGAACTTTACCCGCTATATCCCAGGCGTACATGCTGGTAAAATTGAAATCAGAGTATGGCGGGAATCCTGCGGTAAATTGTAAAAAAATAGCGCTATGGATCGTAAGGCATTGATTATTTATTGTGACGATACGGCTCAGACAGTTCTTCCCGGACCGCCCCACGATAACACAAACTATCGCAGATTTCTGCAAAGTCACATAGGCGGAGATTGGTATGGAACAGAAATTCGCTCGTTGCATAGTCCGACAATTGCCGACGTGAAGAATGAAGTGGACAATTTTCTTTCTGGAAGCGACTACACTTTTATCATTTTCACTGGTCATGGATACATTGAGAAGTCAAATATGCGGCAATACATGGAAGTGGCTGACGGAGATATCTCTGTCTTTGATTTACGAACCGATGCTCCGAAGCAAACTTTGATTGTTGATGCTTGCAGAGGCTTATATAGCGCTTTAATTGAAGAACCAAGGCTATTTACCAAGGCTTTTGAGGAAGCCACAGGAATTACAGGTAATACCAGGCTAATCTTTAATAATGCGGTCGAGCAGGCCGAGGCGGGATGGTCGATTTTATATTCCGCTAACAAGAATCAATCTTCATTAGACACAGAAAATGGTGGCGCATATCTTTTGTCTTTGTTAAAATCTGCTGAGTCCTGGGCAGAGCGGGATAAAAAGAACAACGTCTTAAAGTTAGATGAAGTTCATGGGATGGCTGTGGAGTACATTAAGAGATTTGAAACAATTCAAACGCCCGTAATTGGTAGCGAGAAAAGAACGGTTTATTTCCCTTTCGCTGTTAAAACAGTTTTATTGCATGGTTAACATGAAGATTTTCGATTATGTACAATATAGACTAAGGGTTGGACAGAATCAAGTGGTCAAAATAACTCGATTTTGCTCCTTGTTAATCGGTCGCAGTGTGACATTGTCTCATTAACATTGCTTTTATCTGCTATTTGGCGCTACTTTATCATTGTTGAATATCCTATAGTTGAATCCAAGAATAGAAAAGAACCCATTGTTTGTGATAAATGGCGTATTAAAGTCTTTGCCCAAGCTGAGGTTTAAGCTAATCTGAGACGTTAGCATAAAAGAAGACTGGAACGCCAGCCGATAAGAAAAATCGTTTTGCTTTATTGTTGTTGTCTGCCCGCTACTATTTATACCGGGGAACTGCGCACTAGACCACCGCAACATATATTCTATAGAGAAATTATATTTGTCTTTCTTTTTCATATATGATAAGCCTGCATCAAAATTGCTAACCAGAGTATCGCTATTGTGGTACATATACCGTAGCGTGAGGGTAAACAGGTCGGACTGTGTTAGGTAATTGGATAAGTTCCCCCACACGCCAATCCTGTTCAACTCGTTATTTCTTGAAGTGTTAAATGCGCTGGCGCCTGCAAACTCAAGTATGAAACCTTTGCGTTGTTGGGTAATAGTCGCGGTCCTTTGGCCCAGACCGTTAATACCTGTATCAATGATGTTTCTGAAAGTATCCAAAAACGCGACAATACTGTCTGGGTTATTCTTAAAATTGCCCGCTATGCTTTTACCTTTATTGACAATATTGTCTAAAGTATCCTGTGCATATTCTACTTGCACCATTTTACTTTTAACAAACTTTATTGCACTATCTATAGTCGGGAACAATAAATGATCTTGTTGTTGAAAAAACGCCGCCGTGTTAATGAGTCCTACGATTTTATCGCTGCGTTTTAAAATTCTATCAGCTGTATCCTGTTGGGGAACTGGTTTCCCATTGATGACCTTAAAACGGAAACCAACGCCCAAATTATTTGCTCCGGATGCCGAGTCCTTTACGGTAGCGGCAGATATGCTAAAACTTTGTAGAAATGTATGAAGCAAGTTAGGATGAAGATATTTATCCCGCGTCAAAGTAGGATGGCTTTGAAGCCAATACGGCGAAACCTCGAGACCAAGGTTCATCAATAATTTCCCATTTTTATCAAATGAGTTGAGTACATCTGTAGAAAGGTCCTTATACCCAGTAGGCTTCATTACGGACGTTGGCTCGAAATTGAGAATGCTGAACGCTGGACTTGAGGGTACTGTAAGGCTATTAGATCCATCCTGAGCGCGTACACATGAAAAGGAGACCAGGAAGATGAATAATAACGAATACTTTCTCACGAAAGATGTATTTGCAATGTGTAGATAACGGTATCATAATTTTGAGGTAGTTGCTTTTTATATGGCCCGAATGTAGTGATGATCCCACCCTCGTTGATACTTATGGTCGCACTGGTCCAAGTTGTTTCTGCAAGCGAGCCAGTAATGGTGGCAACAATAGTCGTTTTTTTGCCTACTACATCTGCCTTAACGCCTAGGGTAGGAGTGTCTTTAAGGTCTGTTCCTAGAAAAACACTAACATCCCCAGTTTGACCGTCGCCAATATCAACGCTCACAACAAGTGGCCGGTCGATTGTCTTGCATTTGTATGAATCTTCTAGATTAACATTTATTACTGACATAAAATACGATATTTATTGTGAGCAAAAATATGCTATACAGACCTACTTTATTTGTTCGACCTATGTTCGACCCACTAAAAAAAGCCGCTTCTTTCGAAACGGCTGTAACCTGTGCCC
>CAYNGS010000552.1:0-2744 GCA_964396625.1 uncultured Flavipsychrobacter sp. | reverse complement strand
TGCATGGTGTTGACGCAATTCTCAGCGTAGCCCCATATTATAACAAGCCTTCGCAGGAGGGCATGTACCTACATTTCAAGAAGATCGCAACAGCTACCAACAAACCCATCATTCTCTACAATGTGCCGGGGCGCACCGGCAGCAACCTGATGCCCGCTACTGTGCTCAAACTCGCGGCCGACTTCAGCAACATAATAGCCATAAAAGAGGCTAGTGGCAACATAGTGCAGTGTATGGAACTGCTGCAGCATAAGACAGAAGAGTTCACTGTACTGTCGGGCGACGACAACCTGGTGCTGGCGCAAATGGCCATTGGTATGGAAGGCATAATATCTGTGGCGGCCAACTGCTTTACCAAGGATTTCACCGATATGATCAACCTCGCCATTGTAGGCAAGTTCGATAAGGCCCGCAAAGTGCATTACAAGCTGCTTACCGGCATCGACCTGCTCTTTGCCGAGGGCAATCCGGCGGGTGTAAAATCGGCGCTGAAACAAATGGGTGTTTGTGAGAATGTGCTGCGTCTGCCGCTTGCGCCCGTGAGTTAGCACACCGCAAAAAAGATCACCACATTTATCAAAGGTACGCCGGTTGCCGCTAACGGATCATAGGTAGCTCAGCCACCATTGCTTATTCCGCTGCTTCACATGCATGAACCAGCGGCTTGGAAAGTAGAGTATCACAACAGCCAGAATCCAGAAGATATATACAGATTGCAGCAGCCAGCCTGGGTGGCTGAAGATGGTGATGCGCGTATCGCCTTTAATAAAATAGTCTGCCACAATGGCCATGCTATGCAGCAGGTATAAGTGCAGCACGTAGTAGAATAGTGGTACCCGGCCATATACCAGGAATATGCGCCCCACCGCGCCGCTCATTTTCTCCAGCAGGGGCAGCGCAGTTATTGCCGGGCCCAGCGTCATAAGCAGATAACACAGCGATGGCGGATACTTGGTGCAATTGACGAACGAAAGCAATGTACGATACCAGTTCTCTTCCATTACCCACGGCGATGGATCGCCGTATAAATTACTGGCACGCACAATGATGAAGAGTACGATGGCGCTAATACCTGTAAGCAGCAGCAGTTTGTTTCTCCGAGCCTCTTCCAGCGTAAACAATGCACCGAAACAATACCCTGTGGCCATCACCCCGATCCACGGAATAAGCGGGTAGAACACCATAATGGTATTACCATGGCCATATTGTATCGGCGACTGCACGTGCAGGAATATCCATAGTATTCCGGCATCGCCTGTTGGATGCAGGCCATCGAGCAGGTTGTGACCAAAGATCATCGCCAGGCCGATAGCAAGTATCGCCGGCCTGGGCAGGAATATAAATGCAGACAGGAACACCATACTGATACCTATGGCCCAGATGACCTGCAAAAATATCTGGCTGTAGTCAAAATCGAATGTCCACCCAAGCCGGACAAAGGTCAACTCCAATATCACCAGCCACACTCCTCTCGTAAACAGCCGCCAGGCGGCTTCTTTCTTCGACCCCATCTTTCGCAGCGACAGGAACGCACTGGTGCCGGTGAGAAATACAAAAACCGGCGCGCAAAAATGTGTTATCCACCTGGTAAAAAACATTATGGCGCTCGCATGCTGCAGATCGGTAGGGTCAAATTTGTAACCGCTGAAGTAGTCGCGGGTGTGATCAAGTGCCATTACCACCATCACCATACCCCGCAGTATATCAATAGACAGTATTCGTTTGGTTGGTGTTGCAGCAGTAGTGGTGGACATAGATCAAATATAGAAATTAATTGTCTGAACAATGAAAGGATTGATAAAATGATTTCAATGATTTTTCCTGTTAATTTCCCCAAGTTTTCTTAATTTTTTTTATTGCCCAAAAATGAAAATATAATTGATAATCAATGTTTTGAATTCCACACATGACCCGATCATTGCCCCACATTGCCCCATTCTTGCCCGATTTTCGCTATCGATTTTTTGCCGCGGAAGCCCAATTTTTATTCTCCTGTCCGTCTTTGCGAGAAGCATTGGTTGGGTTTGGGCGAGGGTGCTACGAAGCAATCTTACGCAGCACCGACCTCCTTTTGCTTATCCAACGCGAGGTTACTTTTCTTTTCAACAGCAAAAAGAAAAGTAACAAAAGAAAGTGCCGCCCTAAATAAAAAGCTCCGCACAATTTAGGGTTAGCCCTACGCTGTGGTTGTGGGGGAATACTATTAAGGGTCGACAGGAGTCGGTCCAGATGTAGCTTGAGAATTTCTCTTGTGACAACCCGAGTAAAAAACATTTCCCCAAATTTTTTAGATTTTTTTTTTGCGCCAAAAATGAAAATATAATTGATAATCAATGTTTTGAATTCCACACATGACCCGATCATTGCCCCACATTGCCCCATTCTTGCCCGATTTTCGCTATCGATTTTTTGCCGCGGAAGCCCAATTTTTATTCTCCTGTCCGTCTTTGCGAGGAACATTGGTTGGGTTTATGAGCGGGGTGCGACGAAGCAATCTTACGCGGCACTGGGGTTCCTGCCAGTGAAGCAGGTCGCTGATTTAAAATACAGCAAAAACGCAGCTTACACTATGTGGATAACTTAGATTTTTTATTGCTCACTCCTTCATTGATTATCAATAATCTAAGCTCAAAAACCTACTAAAAAATTGCTCACTTGTTGCTCATATTTATCCACAATCTTTGGCAAACTTTGACAAATTCAATGATCAAAATTGAAAAGTCAAAAGCTC
Source organism: uncultured Flavipsychrobacter sp. (assembly GCA_964396625.1). Taxonomy (GTDB): domain Bacteria; phylum Bacteroidota; class Bacteroidia; order Chitinophagales; family Chitinophagaceae; genus Nemorincola. The sequence goes on along the minus strand of CAYNGS010000552.1, from coordinate 13 downwards.
ATGAGGGCAATTC
>CAYNGS010000551.1:0-2744 GCA_964396625.1 uncultured Flavipsychrobacter sp. | reverse complement strand
GGACCACTAGCCCGGGATCAGAAACCGGCACAGTTGCTCCTGAAGCCGCCGAATGCTCACAACCCGCAGCGGCTTCAGCAAATACATCACCCGAAACGCCACCGGAACCTGAACAGGAAACAATTGCACCCGAACCCGAAAATATTTCGGAAGCGCCGGCGGTCTCCAATGATGATACATCCATACCTCCCGAAGACAACGAAACACCTCCCGACATTCGCGCTATCCCGCAGCCACCCCAGAACACCCCCCATAAAGACAAACTCATCCGCCGCCGAATGAATCGTTAACGACTAAAAAATGGGTAACAAATGGGAAATCTCGTATTCAGTAATATAAGCCACCACCATGCATTTTCAAATATTTTTGTATCAAAAATTGTACTTTATTTTTTTAAGATTTGGGTAAAAACCAATAAAAAAAACTGCGACAGATTCCTCCGTCGCAGTTTTCAAAATATGGGAAGCCCCTTCAGGGGTTTGCGGTTTACCTCGCAATATTCACCGCTCTCAGTTCCCTGATAACGGTAACTTTTATCTGGCCGGGATACTGCATTTCCTTCTGTATCTTATCAGCTATTTCAAATGATAGTTTGTCGCTGTCTGCGTCGCTGATCTTGTCCGCCTCTACCATCACGCGCAGTTCGCGGCCTGCCTGTATGGCATAGGCTTTTTCCACGCCATTGTATGCCATGGCAAGGTTCTCCAGGTCCTTAATGCGTTGCAGGTAGCTTTGCATCATTTCGCGCCTTGCACCGGGGCGGGCGCCGCTTATAGCGTCGCAGGCCTGCACAATGGGGGATATGATGTACAGCATTTCCATTTCATCGTGGTGCGCACCGATGGCGTTTACTATCGATGCATGTTCGCCCGCTTTTTCGGCGAGCTTTGCTCCCAGCAATGCGTGGCTCAGTTCTGTTTCTTCGTCAGGCACCTTGCCAATATCGTGCAGCAGGCCGGCGCGTTTCGCCAGCTTCACCACTTTTTGGCCCAGTCCCAGTTCCGATGCCATGATACCGCAGAGGTTTGCAGTTTCCTTCGAGTGCATCAGCAGGTTCTGCCCGTATGACGAGCGGAAACGCATCTTACCCACCAGGCGCACTAAGTCCTTATGAAGTCCGTGCACACCAAGTTCTATAATGGTACGTTCACCGATTTCCATGAGCTGGTCTTCAAGCTGTTTCCTGGTCTTTTCCACCACCTCCTCAATGCGGGCAGGGTGTATACGGCCATCCTGTACAAGGCGTTGCAGCGACAACCGGGCTATTTCTCGTCTCAGCGGGTCAAAGCAGCTCAGTACTATTGCCTCTGGGGTGTCGTCTATGATCAGGTCTACACCGGTCGCAGCTTCCAGCGCACGGATATTACGCCCTTCACGGCCTATGATCTGGCCCTTTATTTCGTCGCTTTCAAGGTTGAAGACGGTGATTGCGTTTTCGATCGTAACCTCGGCTGCGGTGCGCTGAATGCTTTGGATGATGATTTTCTTGGATTCCTTGGTGGCATTCACCTTGGCTTCCTCCATGATGTCTTTTACATAGGCCATGGCACGGGTGCGGGCTTCTTCCTTCACCACTTCCATCAGTTCGGTCTTAGCCTGCTCTGCAGATAGGCCGGCCACTTTTTCCAGGCGCTTCACATGTTCCTCATGATGGCGGTCCAGTTCTATTTTCTTGGCATTGAATGCTTCGGTCTGGCGCTCCAGGTTTTCCTTTAGCTGTTCATTGTCCTGTATCTGCCGCTGCACCGCCGATGTCTTGTCGTTTAGCGATTGCTGTTGCTGCTTAAACCGGCTTTCAGATTCTGCTAATTTTTGTGTGCGTTGTGCTACGTCTTTGTCGTGAGTGCTTTTAAGTTGTAAAAAATGTTCTTTGGCTTCTAATAACTTCTTTTCTTTTAGTGTTTCTGCAAGTGTTTTAGCATCTTCTATTAACTTTTTAGCCTGTGCGTCCGCTTCTTCAACCTCTTTTTTTACATTCTTGGCAAAGATCATTTTGCCAAGAAATATGCCTATTACAAGAGCCCCTATCGCGGCAACGACAGCGGCTATGATCGCTGATGATTCCATAATTTTTAGTAGATTTTATATGATAAATATTCATTTTAATACCCTCCACATATTTAATAATAAAATACTAGGGTTGGGTTTGGTTTTAGCGTGCTAAGTTAACGAAACATTTCGGTATAGAAACTTATGAGCCATACATATAAATACGTAATGTTTAAAACTTATTACAGATAAAGTTATGGCCGGCATTACCTTTGTCATTATTATTGAAGCATATGATATTACCCTTGGCCTATGCCTTTTGTAATGTTCCGGTAATGCCATTGAGAAGCGAACCATCTCATAAGGCCGAGCAGTCCAGCCAGTTGTTGTTTGGAGAGAAGGCCGAACTCATTGAGGTAAATAATAATGAGTGGGCGCGTATTCATTGCGCCTGGGACGGTTATGAAGGGTGGTGCAAACAGTCACAGCTTACCACTGTATTAAAAAGAGAATACAGGAAGGAAATAAAATATATTACTGCAGCACACACCGATAAGATCGTGATGCCGGACGGGGAAATGTGGTTGCCATTGGGGTCTGCATTGTCTGCTCTGAAAGGAGGGAAGCTGAAACAGGGCACCGATACAGGCAAGTTCAAAGGGAAAAAACTAAAGATTAGGGACGTCGTTGCAGACTGTGAATCGCTCAAAGCTGCTGCTTTCAGATACCTGCATGCACCTTATCAATGGGGTGGT
>CAYNGS010000550.1:0-2745 GCA_964396625.1 uncultured Flavipsychrobacter sp. | reverse complement strand
TCTCCTCTTTATCCTGATGCAACTGCTCTTTTAGTGCATCGAGTGAATCGAACTTTTGTTCGTCGCGGAGTCTTTTTACGAAAAATATCTCGAGGTGTTCGCCGTATATTTCTTTGTCAAAGTTGAAGAGATTGGCCTCAATGCGCAGTTCTCGCTTGTCAGTTACCGTTGGGTTGTAGCCTATACTGAGCATGCCGCCGTAACGTTCGTTGTTGCAGATGGCCTTTATAGCATAAATGCCATTGGCAGGTATTATTTGCTCCGGCTCCATGGGTTTAAGATTAGCAGTGGGGTAACCAAGCGTTCTGCCCAGCTTATTTCCATGTACTATAGTGCCCATAAGCGAGTAGTCGCGACCCAGCATGTGGCTGGCATCTTCCATGCGGCCTTCGGTTATGGCATTGCGTATCTTGGTAGAGCTCACTGCAGCCTCATCAATAAGCTGGGGCGGTATCTCTATTAACTCGTACTTGTATACCGGCGCATATTGTTCCATCAATTTCATGTCCCCTTTCCGGTCATTCCCAAACCTGTGGTCGTAGCCGATAATGATACTGTGCGGGTGAAAAATATTAACCATGAAGTTCTCCAGATATTCCTGTGCAGACTGATTGGCAAATTCCCTGGTGAACGGAACAACCACGATATGCTGTATGCCTTCCTTAGCTATGAGGCGTAGCTTTTGATAGAGCGGTGTAATAATGCCAAGCGGCTGGTCAGGAAACAACAGCTTGCGCGGGTGAGGTTCGAAGGTGAGCAGGATACTCTCGCCATGCACTTCGTTGGCATGAGCTACTACCTCGTGCAGTATGGCTTTATGCCCTTTATGCACGCCATCGAACGTGCCTACCGTGATCACTGCATTTTTAAAAACGGGTAATTGCTTTATGTCCTGGAATATAGCCATGTGAAGTGGCGCAAAGGTATATTAGCATCCTTTGTTTACAAAAAGTATGTGATGAAGCGGGACAAATAACGGATGAGTGTATGTGTTTGATTTTTTGTTTGTCATAGAGTAAGCGACGTCTACTTTTTGTTCAATGTGATGACGGAACGGCCTCCTTTTTTGTTGTATGCCGTGATATAGTATTTTTTGCTGCCATCGTAAAGTAATATTTCAGTGGTGTTGGGTGGTATTGATCCTTCGTCGTCAGCAACGACAGTAATAGTATTCGTGGCCTGGGTCACGGGGAACTTCAGTTGTATCTTGTCGGGGGTAAGCGTGTAGTTGTGCAGCATCTCCTTGTCGTTGAACAGGATGGTGATAATATCACCATCAATGATACCGGCATCCCACAGGGCTATGACACAGGTATCAGTGACCCAGTCGAACTCCTTTAGAACACCAGCCGTTATTTCATAGCTGATGGCTGAGAGCCGTCCTACTGCCAGTGCGTCTTTTTGCGACTTGAGCGACTTGATCGATCTTGACGATTTTGTTGTGTCCTTTTTCAAAACTTCTGCCGGAATGGACACCGGGTCAAACTCGCAGGTGCCGGTGCCGCAAATTCTGTGTAGTTGGTTTTTACCGGCGAATGTACCGGTGAAATAATACTGCGTTCCACGCAGCTGGTAATTCAGAGTTGCATCTATGAGACAGGAAAAATCATTTGCCGCCCCGGTGACTTTTTTCTCTGAGACGGTCATTGATTGTTTGTCCCGATCTATAGTGCCCTTTACTATTATTTTTTGCTTAGAGCCGTCTGAAAATTTTGTAACCGAGAACCCGTCGATCATATCTCCGGAAATATGCAACACCAACTGGTAGGGATAGTTATCTCCGTTCGCCACATGCATATGGCCGTTCAGCGTGTAGGTTTTGGATTGTCCAAATACGCAGAAAGGCATAGTAAGTATTATAAATATAATAAAATACTTGCTGTAATGCATTTATATACATTACTGTTTTGAATGGGTAATAAACGAAGATAACGAAAAAAAATACTAAACCCTGATGCGATTGTAATTTTTTTGCAAGATTTAATTGGAGCAAATCGTGCCTACATCCCGGCGAGTACCTCATAGAACCAAAAGCAGTCCTCGAAAGTATTGTAGAGCGGCACAGGTGCAATGCGTATCACGTTGGGTTCGCGCCAATCTGCCACGATACCGTTTTGGGTCAATGTCTCGAAGACTTCCTTGCCCCGTTCAGTGAAGAGCAGTGACAACTGGCAACCACGCTTTTCAGGATCGGCGGGCGTTATTATTTCGAAGGGCAGGTGTGTGATCTGTTTAAGTAAGTATTCCATGTAGCCGGTCAGCAGAATGCTTTTTTCGCGGAGCGCAGACATTCCTGCCTTATCGAAAATATCGAGCGATGCATTGTGCGCGACCATATTAAAAACAGGCGCATTGCTCATTTGCCAGCTTGCAGCGCCCTTTTGCGGCACGAACCCTTTCTGCATCTTAAAACGTGTTTTTTCTTCGTTACCCCACCAACCCCCGAGGCGAAACAGATCCGGGTTATTGCCATGGCGTTCATGTACGAAGGCGCCTCCCACGCCGCCGGGGCCTGAATTGAGGTATTTGTATGAGCACCAGCAGGCAAAATCCACGTTCCAGTCGTGCAGCCGTAACGGCATATTGCCAATGGCGTGCGCAAGGTCATACCCGGCATAGGCACCCACACTATGTGCTGCCTTGGTGATGTTTTCCAGGTCGAAAAACTGGCCGGTGTAATAGTTTACCCCGCCTATCATCACCAGGGCAATTGAGTCGCCGGCTTCCTGTATAGCGCTTATTATG
>CAYNGS010000549.1:0-2753 GCA_964396625.1 uncultured Flavipsychrobacter sp. | reverse complement strand
ACCGAATAGCCCTGCCTGCCTGTTGCACCCGTTACTAATATCGTCTTTCCTGCTTTGTCCATGCTCTTTTTGACGATTGAGCAAAACAAAACGATAGGCTTAAACTGTATTTTCTATGCATATTTTTCCATCACTTGTCTATTGTGCTCTAAATGATGTAGTTGCAGCTCCGATGCCTTCGATTTAAAAGGATCAATTTCACGCAGTATTTGCATGCGCAGGTCAAACAAATGCTCCTTACCGCCCCTGTTCGCCTCCTTTACCAGGTCAATTTTCATTAATTCCTCCTGGGTATTTTGCTTAGGATTGAATATTCCATTCAGCTCCGAGCACTGGTGGCAAACACCTTCTTTGTTTATCAGCGCACATCTCCCCTCAAAAATATCGATCATCTTGGATCGTCCGGTATGGAGGTAATACTTAACCATTGCTTCGTTGGTGTTCAGGATGGTGGCGATCTCATGCACCTTAAACTCATAGACCTCTTTCAGAAATATACATAACTGCTGCTCCAGCGGCAGCGACTTCGAAATGCAGGTGAAGCAAAACGCAATATGTTCCTTCACTTCAAACTGGCCATGCGGCGACGTCATGTTAATGTGCAGCGCCTCATCAAAAAACTCTTTGTTCATTAAGGCCGCCGCCCTCGTAATATCGGTTACGTTCTCCGTCCAGCGTTTCTGTACACGGAGATTATCCTTGGCAAGATTTGATGCGATCGTAAACAACCACGTTTTAAGCGAAGACTCGCCTCTGAAACTACTCAGTTTGTCCACAGCTCTCAGGTAGGTGTCGTGGGCAATATCCTCAGCATCATTTGCGCTGGCGGTAATTCTCAGCAAGTGCGATTTCAATTGCCCGATGTTGTCTTCAAATTCGCGGTTAAATAGCTCAACTGTCATTGTGCTGTTGTTGGGATCAAATACCTGGTAACAAATATGGTATTATTTCTGCAATAAACATGCGGGATTAATAAAACTATAATGATCATCCCCGCTGCATCTCGCTCTTTGGAGGAAAATCCATAAGCAACGCTAACTCCTGCCAGCTCCCCGCAACATTGCCGGGTTTGATTGACTGCGCTATGCGTGAATAAATATCTGCTGCTGTTTTCCCTTCTTGCCTGAGGTGATACACAGATGTCGCACCCTCCGACTTGGCAAGCTTTTTCCCATCCTCACCCATTATCAGTGGATGGTGATAAAAAACGATTTCTTTGAAAGTCGGTGCTCCAAGCCTCATCGCCAGGTATTGCTGTGCGAGTGTAGACGACCGCAGGTCCTCACCCCTCACCACAAGGTCCACACCATAGTTCACATCATCTATCACTGAGATCAGTTGGTAGGCCGGGAGCCTGTCTTTTTTTCTTACAATAAAGTCTTTCATGTCCGGGGGCATTCGGGCCGACGCAACGGGACCCCATAACGTCCTGACCTCAAGACCAGTATTGTCAGCAGTGAGCAACCGCCAGCAGGTATTGTCGGCATCCAGCGCGATATTTTTGTTGCGGCAGGTTCCTTGATAACCGTAATTTGCCGGATCCGCGTGCACCATCGCTCGTGAACACGTACAGGCAAAAACGTTTCCTGTTTCTTTCAACTTTCTTAGGGCGGCTTCATAGTTTTCCATCCTGTGCGCGATCGAGAACTCTGTTTCATATTCCCTTAAGTTTCTGGGTCCCTCATCCCAGGGTATTTCGAGGAAATTAAGTGTATCAAAAATGTCCTGCACATACTGCTTCCGGGTTCGCTCCATATCAAAATCATCGATCCGCAACAATATTTTTGCTCCCGTTCTCCTCGCAAGCTCCGCAGTTATCACAAACGAAAAAATATTACCCAGGTGCAGAAAGCCGCTGGGCGTAGGCGCCAACCTCGTCTTCGTTAATGCCGTTGTTCTTTCCATTTCGTAATAATTGATCTCCGCAACCTGGCTGTTTGTTAAAATAAGGAAGCCGCTCACTGAGCGGCTTCCCTGTATGTTAAAAATAGCATGATAAATTTACACCGTTAAGCCTCAACTCCACGTCCGCTCTATATCAAACCCAGATGATAGAATTGATTTTTTCCCTGATAGTGTGGCTTGAGCGCATCCATTTTTTTCGGAATCAAATTATTCGCCAGCCATCCAGCCGGAACGTTAGGCACACGCATATCCCTCCGCAGCATTTTCGAATGCGCCGCATGCCTCGCTTCGGTAGTAGCCATCTGCTGTATTTTGGCAAAAACGGGATGCCCGCCCAGGTTCTCAAATATGCTGGAATATGTCTTCAGCCCGGAATCCTCAATCGCCTGCGAAGTCATCAGGAAGGTGGCATAGTCGCTGAACACAGCATACACCCCGCCTCTTGTAAAATCGTAAGCCGATGGTACATAATGGGGGTCAGTAAGATCGGCAAGACCGCTTGGCTTAAAGGGCACACCACCTAACGATGCGATGGTTTTGGCCAGGAATTCAACATGGGATTTTTCGTGAGATTCAATTGTCTTGAATCCCGCCGCATCAGACTCAGGTATCAGTCCCGGTGTGTTGTTAGCCGTATGGTAAAATGCGTACTCAAAGTACTCGAGCTCCAGGGCAAGATTCAAAGTATCCACCACCGACGCCTGCGGGCCGCTGCCCGCGTTCATTACGAAAGAAGTAATAGAAGCCGGCAACACAGCAGTAGCCATTTTTGAGCCCAGATCCTTCAGCGCCTGCCTGCGGTCGCTTACCTTCTGATAGTCTTCGCTGTTAGTACTTTCTATTTCGTG
>CAYNGS010000548.1:0-2755 GCA_964396625.1 uncultured Flavipsychrobacter sp. | reverse complement strand
TTCGACGGTGGTTGTCGCGCCGACGGGCACCATATCCACCATTGCCGGCAACGGCGCCGCCGGCTATTCGGGCGACGGAGGCCCGGCGGTTGGCGCCCAACTGGTCACTCCAACGGGCATTCTCGCGGACGCATCCGGAAATGTGTACATAGAAGGAGAATTTGGATCGCCGTCGATGACGATCGGCCCTTCGGAACTCACTAACCCCTATTCTTTTTACCGCGTTTTTATTGCAAAATATTCCCGGGCAGGTATCCCGCTGTGGGCGGAGGCTGCCGGAGGCAGTGGCGGCGCGGTAAGCGGCGGCATAGCGAGCGACGTGGCAGGTAATAAATACATAACCGGTTCGTTTTCCGACAACACTATAGCGTTCGATACACTCACTCTTGGTCGCGCATATAACCCATCTCCTTTACCGTATGCCACATTCCTTGTAAAGTATTCCCCCACCGACACAGCATTGTGGGGCCGCAGCATCTCTGCGCCTACAGAGAGTGTCTCCGGTCTGTCTGTCGCTGCTTCGTCGTGTGGTCAGGTTTGGGTAAGTGCGAATTTTTATATGCAGCAGCCGGTATTAGCGCCCGGCGATACTGTTACCATTCCTGCCGGACTTGACCCTATACTGATGGCCGGCTACGATCTTTCTGGAAACCTATTGCACTATACCAGCCTGGGTACCGGTGGTGATGACGCAAATGCGATTGCCTGCAACGCTGTCGGCGATGTATTTATGTGTGCAGATTTCCTTCACCACGCTACCATTGGTCCCGATACCTTTTCTACGGCCCACGAACAGTTTTTTGTCGCTAAGTTTGGCAACAACTCAGACACTATCCCGTCCACTCACGTTTCTTCTTTGTGCGAGGCCGGCAGCCTTACACTTACCGCGCCTGCTGCAGTCACTTACCTGTGGGAAGACGGTGAAACCACCCAGACCCGCGCCATAACTGCGCCCGGCGATTACTGGGTTTTCGCCATTTCCTGCGGCGATACAGTCCATGCTGATACTTTTCATGTCAATGGTTTCCAGCCGCTCGCCGTTCACGGGCAGGATACTATTTGCCTCGGCTACAATACTTTCTTCATGGATTCTACCACCGGCGGTAAGTGGGTCACCAGCAGCACCGCAATTGCCACGGTCGACTCTGTGAGCGGCATGGTCATCGGTATGTCGCTGGGTGCATTCACACTTACGTATACCACCGGCGTGGGTTGTATCGCTACAAAGGGTGTTTTTGTCAGGGGCTGCATAGATGGGGTAAAGGCTACGGGTCTTAATGATCTGCTCACCATTACTCCCAACCCTGTTGCCAATTGGCTCAGTGTACAAACTGGCAGCAGCGCCTACCGTTCGCTCACAGTGGTAAACAACCTGGGCCAGCCTGTGCTCTCGCAACAAATTCAAGAGCCCCAGTTCCGGGTCGATCTAAGTGCGCTGCCAGCAGCGGCTTACTACATAAGGTTCACTGGCCCCTATGATACGCGGGTGGAGCGATTTGTAAAGGAATGATACTGCTTCTCGTACCCCCACATGCCCTTGCCCGTTTTACCGTTTCTTGTCATAGTACCCAATGGTTCGGGTAATGGAGTACGGCTCGGCGAGATTTCCGGTTACGATCAGTTTAAGCCAGTTTCCATGAGCATCGAAGTCGCTGTAATTTTCTATCGTCTCTTTTGAGAAATCGTTCATGTAGGTGGTTTGCTTCACGGGCGTGCCCAGCGTGTCCAGCGACCGGAAATAGTGGGTGCGCACGCCGCGGCTTTGTTTTTCACAGTGCACCCACGCATCATACGCTATGTAGTCATAGTCATACAGCATTATCGTTTTTCCAGCCTTGTCATACGATCTTGTTTTTATGATCCTCCCTTTGTTGTCGTAGGTATGGTCGGTCGTAAGGTCCGGCGTCCCGGCTGTATAGTTCGTTTCCTGTATCCTATGGCCACTGCTGTCATACTGAAATTCTTTTTTGCTCTTTGTGCTGTCGGTCCCTACCCACCGGTTGTCAATCTCCATGGTCACGCGGTTTTCGCCGTCGTACACATAGTCAATGGTATGGACCAGGTGTTCCGAATCGTCATATTCACTCACCCTCGCAATATTTCCATTGCTCATGGTGTCGTATTTCAGACGTTTTTTTACGTTCAGTTTCAGCATATAGTCGTTATGCACCTCTTCGGTAAGGTAGCCCTTACCATTATACTTATCCACCGTCTTCATGCCGCATTTCTTTTGCCCGTCATAGAACAGTTGTTCGGTTACTATCCTTACCCTGCCTTTCAGTTCATTGCCTGCCAGGTCATTACTCCCCTGTGCAAAATTTTTTTGCGTTGCTACGAGTAAGACTAAAGTGACAAGAAGGGTTTTCATCGCCTGCAAATGTAAATTATATGCCGGTGAAAGCCGCCTCATGTGTCCGGCTGTCTCACGCAATAGCCGTGGCAAACCAGCCACAAAATTATTTTTCCACAAAAAATCAAATGCCCTGCGCCCTTGTGTATCTGTTATTTAACGCCGAACAAGCCTTCCAAATGTTGGTATCACACCCGTATTCCGGTACAGTATTTGCACGATTATCCACAACCCCGATCGCAAAGTTGTAGCAAACAAAGAGGAAAATCAGGAGATCATTAATCGCACGGATGATCTGCGGTTCAGGCAATGTTACCCGAACCGGAAACAAATGGGAAATTGTCAATCAAAAACATTCCGTGAAATCTCTAAATCCGTGTCATATCCGTGATTCAGACAATAGGG
>CAYNGS010000547.1:0-2755 GCA_964396625.1 uncultured Flavipsychrobacter sp. | reverse complement strand
AGTCGTTCTATGTATATCCAGCTCATGTATACAGTGCCATTCTTATCCCATGCAAAGGCAGGATCGCCAAACCCCTCTATCATTCTGTCCGGGAAATCGGTACTCCTGACTGTTAAAGTATTGAAGCTGCTCTTTGTCCAGCTACTACCCCCGTCGCTGGAATAGTAAACAGGAAATTGAAAATTGTCGTGGCTCATATAACTGAGCACCAACTGGTTACTGTCTCCGGGATTGTAAGCCAGCGAAACCTCACCCTCATCCACAGAATCTACTGACTCCGACACTCTGCCGTCACTGACAGACGCGATGCGCTCAGCCCGTTGATCAGTTGAAAAAGAGCTGCTGCTATGAGCGTTCATTTTCTCCTGCGCAGCCGCTTTCAACATCTGTTGCTGTAGAGTGATACCGCCACACGGCTGCTGCCCGCGGACAACTGCGCAACAGCCAATGAACATCAGTACAAAACCGGCGATTGGTATACATTTCATATGAAAACTTTGGGTGTGTATCAAAGTTAAAAAAAAATTACATTAATTTAAAAACATGATAATATGGCATTTACGAATAAATAATTGTGTTGCACAACATATTTTTACGGCAACAGTGCAACAATGCAAAAATTAAGAGTCGACAATTTTTCAATTTCCATAGATGGATTTGGCGCCGGGCCCGGTCAGAGCCTGGATGATCCGCTTGGTAAAAATGGAATGGGTCTTCATCAGTGGTTCTTTCCTACAAACGCATTTCAGCAAATGGTAGGCGGCCCACCTGGGGAAAAAGGCATAGACAATGACTTTGCATCAAGAGGTTTGGAGAAAGCAGGCGCCTGCATAATGGGTAGAAACATGTTTGGCCCTATAAGGGGAAACTGGCCCGACGATAGGTGGAAAGGATGGTGGGGTCAAGATCCCCCCTTTCATTGCCCCGTGTTTGTTTTAACGAACCACAAAAGGGAATCGGTTACTATGGAAGGAGGCACAGTTTTTCATTTTGTAACGGACGGAATTAATGCGGCTCTTCATCGCGCCAGGGAAGCCGCCAACGGCATGGATATCCGGGTGGGTGGGGGAGTAAGTACTATTCGTCAATATTTACAGGAAGCCCTGATCGATCAAATGCATATAGCCATAGCTCCCATCATACTTGGAAAAGGCGAGCGGCTTTTAGATGGCATTGATCTTCCCATACTCGGATATAAATGCGTGCAAACTGTTCATTCCAGCAAAGTAATGCATATCATCATCGAAAAGGACCGGTAAGCGCAGCGTTCCGCCGATGTTGATCTTATTCCCGACCAACGACGTGGTACACACTCCTCGCTGGCCCACTTTTTGATCTGTTTTTTACTGTGTGATCTGGCTTCTTCCACAGAAAATAGCTTTTCGGGCATCGTTTTCAACGCCGCCTTCTTCTGCAGTGCCTCGCAATTTTTTACGGAAACAAACACACGACTTGTTATTGAGCATAATGCTCAAACTGCTCAAATAAAACTTCGTATAATGCTGCAAGAGCCTACATAGGCCTACTATTTTGACTGGTTTCTAATTGAAAGAGCGAAGGAAATTTCTATGCATAAAAGTTGTATGTTTATCTCTGCCTGGGAGAAATAAGCTATAACTTTTGTTAATAACTATTAAACACTGCCATCATGACCGTTTTAGATGGGTTACCGACAGATGCTGAAACCGTTATTATTGTCGTCCATGGCGTTGGTGATCCTTCCGTAGTTAATATCTTAGATGAGGCAGAAAGAGGGAAAATCGGTTTAGATAACGAAAACGCGAAAGTCGAAAGAGAGACTGTTCACAATTTTCCACATCCTGGCGGAGAAAGGTCCGATACGCAAGTATTGATTGTTAACTCTTCAAGTTATTTACATGTCGTGATTCCGGTTGTTTGGAGTCGACTTCACTTCCGTTCGGCAACAGCAGCCTCTCCTGTTTATATAGGTGGAATTATGAATAGGATTGCAGCCGCGATCGGCTTTTTATTGATGGCATGGAGTGATTTGGTTCTATGCATTTTTAAGGCAAGAAAACGAGTTTGGGCGATCATATTAGGTTTGACTTCTTTGTTTTGGCTTATCGTTATTTCCTTTGTCTTTATGGGGCTTTTGGTATTGCTTGTACAAACCTTTAATATCAAAGAGTATATTGAGCATCGGGGATATCGGGTTCTTAGCCAAGTAGTTCTTGAACTAATCACTATCGGCGTTTTGCCGTTCATTTTGCGAAAGTTTCTTCCGTTACTTGATCTTATCGGTGACGTTGTACACTATGTGGGTAGAAAAAAAGCACGAAAAGAGATAGAAAGTGATTTACGAAAAATCATTCTGGAAACTGCCGACAGATGTCCGAATGCGCAAATTCTTTTAGTTGGTCATAGTTTAGGAAGTGTATTGGTTTCGCAAGTTGCGTCAACCTTAACGTTAGACGATATTGCAGGTGACCGAATCCTACTGCTTACGCTTGGCTGTCCGCTTCGACTGATTTCAAAAGTGTTCGGCACGGTCAAACCCCCCAATGACTTAATAGTAGATTTCAAGAGAAATAGGGTCGTACATTTCTGGGCGAACCTATGGAGAGATCGGGACTTCATAGGTAGAGAACTTGACATGAGGAAAATCGACTGCTTTGGTGAAAAGTCGTTAGGAGATGGCTCTCATAGAGGCATGTGGGGTGACGACCGGTTGTGGCATGAGATACAAGTTCTTTTGACGGCGATTCATACGCAAACGTTAGGAACCATTAAATCG
>CAYNGS010000546.1:0-2757 GCA_964396625.1 uncultured Flavipsychrobacter sp. | reverse complement strand
AACTAACCACCGGTTTTAAAGCCGGCGGTGTTGCAGGCATATTAGCAGACATACATATGGGCGGACAGGTTTATTTTCAACCGGGTTTTTTCTACCAGAGCGCAGGCTGCAATATCACCAGCACACCTGCTGGCGACTATACGGTGACCACGGTGACCGTGCCCATAAATTTTGTGTATAAAACAGGAGAGAAGTGCGGCGCACGGTGGATGTTTGGCTTTGGTCCTTACATTGCCGACAACGTAAGTGGCACTTTTTCAAGGGATGCTTACGGACCGCTGCCCGGCGGCAGCGGGTCGCTGGTTTTCGGATCCGATCCTAAGGACAATCTGAAAGGGCTGGACATGGGCATAAATGCGGGTGTAGGTTACCAGACAAAAAAACACTTTTACTTTCGGCTGCGCTACCAGTTAGGCCTCGCTAACCTCAGCCCCACCAGCGACGGTCAAAGTTCTATTAAGACTACTGCTATAGGTGTTTCCATCGGTTATTTATTTGGTAGCTGCGCAGAGCGCGGCTATGGATTTGGCAGCTCAGGTGGCAGCCATTGGCGCGGCATGAGCAAGAGCAAGTACTCCAGGCGCACCTATAACTACCATAAGAAGTGGTTGTAAGGCACACTTCTGATTTACTGCTTCGCATGCGTTAGCATGGCTTAAAAATCGGTTTCCACATAGCCGTCCGTCCCGTTCACCCTTATCCGTTGTCCGTCCTTGATAAGTCTCGTGGCGTTTTCCACGCCAACTACTGCCGGCAGTCCGTATTCCCGGGCAATGACCGCTCCATGCGTCATCAGCCCGCCCACCTCTGTCACCAGCCCCTTTATAGAAACAAACAGCGGTGTCCAGCTCGGGTCGGTAAATGGCGTCACCAGGATTTCCCCCTCCTCAAGCTCCGCGTCTTCCATACTTAAGATAACACGGGCCCGGCCTTCCACCACACCCGAAGAAACAGGCAGACCGATCAGGGCGTTGTCCGGAAGGTTTTCCCGCTTGTATACGCCCATAACGATCTCACCATCTGATGTGATAACTCTCGGCGGATTCAATTTTTCAAACAATTTATGCTCGTCTTTTCGCCGGCTGATAAGCTGATGGTCAAGCTTATTAGCACGTACTACTTCGCGAAACTCTTCGAATGTGAGATAGTAAATATCTTCATTTTCACAGATCACCCCGGCCTGTACCAGCCTGTCTGCTTCTTTCAGTAGTGCCAGCTTATAAACGAAGTAGCGGCTGATGATCCCGTATTTTGGATATTCGCGATAACCTATAAAATTCCGCACGATACCGATCATACGTTTAGCCTCCTCAGCCTTTTGTTCACCGCCCGGCAGTAACTTTAGTCTTTCGAGTAACTCCTGTTCTTTCTCCAGGGCTTCGCGCCTTCCTTGTTCAAATTTCCGGCTGCCGGCATTTGGCTCAAAGTTTTTGATGTTGCCCAGCAGCATCGGTATCAGATTTGCCGGTTTTTCGCTCCAGCGGGTTTTGGTAATGTCTATCTCTCCTCCACACCGCATTCCGTATCTATCCAACCATGCGTCGATCGCGTTGCGACATTCAAGCCCGCCCGCCAGCTTGTTCAGCCCAGCAGGAAAGTTGTCATCTTTTACCTGTTGCAAATACGCAACCACCTCCCGGTGTGGCCGTATCACATCCGCCACGTCCAGTAGCGCCAGGCCCATCTCCGATGTGATATTGTTGGGTACCGATTGCGAAAGCTTATCCGCCACATTCTTTTCGCCCAACCACTCGTTCATTTTATCATTTACCCACGATGAGGCATTCATGGCATCTCGTATCAGTCCGGAACTTTGCGGGTCAAGCAACATCTTCTTCATCCGCCCGATGTCTTCTATGATAAAATCAAACAGATCCGCTCCCGATCTCGTTTGAATGTTCTCTTTCAGTTCTTCTATCGATCTCTCATTGCTCCTGATCAGGTCTGACACAACAGCCGGGTCTCTTTCCTGTGGCGGTGGCACGACTGCAGTCCCGGAGGCCGCGACCGGCTTCTTTTTATCTTCGGGCATCTGCGCCACAAAATCTCCAAGGTCCAGCACGGTCATGAGCGCATCCTTTATCAGCGGGTCGTGCTGGCCCAGCATATCTAAAAAAGCAGCCCTGCCGGCCGGCGATGCCAGTTGCTGCGTAACGTCTACAAACAACCTGCCGCCAGCTTTATACATGGGCCGCAATGCCGTTAACTGAAATAAGGATATGCCCAATGGCTTCATAGCGTCGGTCATCATTTGCTGGTGACCGACAGATATATAAACGTGATTCCCCCTGTCACTCGTTTCGGGAATAGGGAATAAAGTAGTTATCGGCCGACTCTGCACTATATAATACTCGCTGCCGTGCAGGCACCATTCTATGTCTTGCGGCACACCAAAATGGGCCTCAATTTTTCTGCCCAGGCTGGCCAGCTCGGTTATTTGGTCGTCGGTAAGTGTTTGTGCGTTTTGCTGTGCTGCCCCTATCTCCCGCTCCATCGTACCGCCTTCTGCCCCTGGCACAATGATCAGCTTCTTTACAGAGATCTTCCCCATATATCTGATTTCCATGAGCATCTGCCGCTCTTTGCCAACCATCTTGAACTGGCTTGTCTGGATATTTTTCACATATAATTTCTGCAATCCTTCTCCAAGAATGCATAACCTGACCATTTCTGAGATTTCTTACAAATTTAGCTAATTCTATATCCATAAAATTGTGAGAGGATAGTGCGCTACTTCTATCGTTCCTAACGTTGGAA
>CAYNGS010000545.1:0-2760 GCA_964396625.1 uncultured Flavipsychrobacter sp. | reverse complement strand
GAGGCAACTGCCAGACCGCGACTTATCCCCAACAGTAGGACCAATGGGCCTGATGCCGGATTTTCAGCGATCGGTGTGATGAGGTGTCACTCTGCCGTCGTGTATTCCGCAACAAATTTTTTGTCGAAAAGGGCGATACATAATGTCAAAATTACGGCGGCTATTATTCCGGCCCAACCTGCAATGGAACTGTAGAACTCATTTCCATCAGCGATGAAAAAGGCATACATTGCCGCGGTGGCATTGATCATTCCATGCAGCATGCACGAGCCCAATATTGACTGCGTTTTTATCCTGACGTAAGCAAACATGGGAGAGAGAGAGATGGTGAATACGATCATCATCAGGATGCCGAGGAACGGATGATGCGGATAATTAAGCCCCATAAGAATTACAGGCCAGTGCCACAGCCCCCAGATAAATCCGATAAAAACATTGGCTCTGAGAAATCCTAAACTCCTTGTTTCCCGGAGCAACAGTCCGCGCCAGCCGAATTCTTCTCCGAACATGACGGGCAGATTAACGGTGGAGCCGGCTACAATTCCGATGACTAACATGACTACGAAAAGAAAGAAGGGAGGAATGGAGGGTATATGTATCCTGTTAACATCGATTGCTGAACCGGCCATCTCTTTGAGCCGGAGACTAAGATCCTGTTGCGAAAAATCGACCTGCCCGAATTCGGGTACCAGATGGGTGTTCCCGAGGAGCTCGGCGATGGCAAATGCCAGGACAGTAAGCGCCAGGAAAAGCAAAGGGGTAAACAATATCCACTTCGCAGCCTTCTTGTTAAATGTCCAACCGTACTGGGAAAATCCTTGTTTGTAAATAAACTTTTGTATGACAAAAGTAGCTATAGCCGGGCCAGGCATATAAAACGCGGCGATGATGACCTTCCCCAATGAGTTGCTCATGTCGAGATGCAGCAGCCACATAACTAATGCTATGGTCCAACTAAAGGCAAAGGAGCATAAAATATATAGATTTACTTTTCTCCAATTCATATTTGTCTGGCTGGTTCTTCGATTTATCTATAAGATAGCTATGCAAGTAATTGGGATCAAACCAATTTGGGTTTATATAAACACTACATGGTCCCTGGTCCCAGTATCCGGGCTTTCAGGCTCAGGTCCATGCTCACAGCACGGTTTGTGATAGCGCCCACCGATATATAGTTTACCCCGGTGCGGGCATAGGCAACAATATTATCAAGCGTTATACCTCCCGATGCCTCAGTCTCATACTTATTACCTATCAGGCTTACTGCTTCCTCTACCTCAGCGGGTGTATAATTGTCCAGCATTATGCGGTGCACATTGCCTATGGCCAGTACCTTCTTTACGTCTTCTATGTTACGCGTTTCTACTTCTATCTTCAGGTCCAGAGCATGTGCGGCCAGGTATTGATTTGTTTTTACAATTGCCTCCACTATACCACCACAAAAGTCGATATGATTGTCCTTGAGCATCACCATATCATACAACCCCATCCTGAGGTTTACACCTCCGCCTATACGCACTGCTTCTTTTTCATATTCCCGGAAAAGCGGAGTGGTTTTCCGGGTATCCAGTATCCTGGTCCGGTAGCCTTTTACAGCATCAACGTATTTGCCGGTAAGCGTGGCTATGCCGCTCATCCGTTGCATGCAGTTGAGTACCAGCCGCTCTGCTTTCAGAATGGTGTGCACGCCGGCAACTACGTCAAAGGCAATTTCCCCATTGACCACTTTATCACCGTCTCTTTTGTTAAAAGTGATCTTTGCATCAGGCTCCAGAAAGTGAAAAATGTCTTCGGCAAGGCCCAGGCCAGCTAAGATGCCGTCTTCTTTTACCTTGAGCACTGCCTGCCCGCGGGCGTCGGCCGGTATACTTGCCAGGGTGGAATAGTCGCCACTGCCCACGTCTTCGCGAAAGGCCGCTTCAATAAATTCTTTTGTGCTCAATAAATGCTGATTTGCCGGTGCTCAAAATTATTAAATACTTTCAATAATTGTTATGTCAGACTTTTGGGAGTTTTATCTTTTCGACCCAAATTCCTGCATCTTTTGTGAGGTACGATGATTTAAACAATAGTAAAAATTGGTTGTTCTGCTTCAGCCTATGCGATTTTCGATGATAGACCATTCGGCGAAAGACCTTCTGACCATGCGAATGAACTACAGAACGAATAAAATGCAAAAAGCTCCACGACTCGTTAGGCTTTTGCGGATCGGACGGGTCTAATTATTTTAATATGTTTTTCTATCTTTTAATGCGGGTTAATACCCAGCAAGCGTTTCAGACACTTTAAGTGTTCATCTGTATTCAACCTTATTCAAACTCATACATAGCAACCCGCCACCTTTACGCCAGCTCACAACTATTTAAGATTACTAATATAAAACCTACTATTATCGTTAGGTACTTCGGTATCTTTGTGGTATGAATAAAAACGGGCCTATTATAGTAATTGAGGACGATTCAGACGATCAAGAAATCCTTGCCGGGATATTCAAAAAATTGGGGTATAGTAATACAGTATCGTTTTTTATGGACGGAAATAAAGCCCTTGAATTTATTAATAGTACAGAAGAACACCCATTCCTGATTCTTTCCGATGTTAACATGCCAAAAATCAACGGATTTGAGTTAAGGGAAAAAGTATTTACTAATGAACGATTGCATACGAAGTGTATCCCGTATTTATTTTTTACTACCAGTGCCTCCAAAAAAGCTGTCGTAGATGCCTATGCGATGTCTGTACAAGGGTTTTTCGTCAAAC
>CAYNGS010000544.1:0-2765 GCA_964396625.1 uncultured Flavipsychrobacter sp. | reverse complement strand
TTGCTATCGGCAATGTTATCGTTGTGCCGATGACCAGTTGGTTGTCTGCACAGTTTGGCAGGCGCAATTACTTTGCTGCTTCAATAATTATTTTTACGGTCTTTTCCTTTATGTGCGGCAATGCCCACGGCATATGGGAGCTCGTCTTCTTCCGCTTTGTGCAGGGCCTCGGCGGTGGCGCGCTGCTGGTAACATCTCAAACCATTATCACTGAAAGCTACCCACCAGAAAAAAGAGGCATGGCGCAGGCTATTTACGGCCTCGGTGTCATCATAGGCCCTACGCTTGGGCCGCCCCTGGGAGGTTACATCGTTGAGCATTTTTCATGGCCCTACATATTTTACATCAACATCCCTATCGGCACTATCGCAACACTGCTCACACTGCAGTTTGTGCGCAGCCCCAAGTATGCCGAGAAAAAAGCGGCAAAAGACGTGGACTGGATCGGCATTGCTTTGCTGGCGATCTCTGTAGGGTCTTTACAGTATGTGCTGGAACGCGGGCAGGAAGATGATTGGTTTGCAAGCAAGCTGATCCTGGTGCTGGCCATAGTATCCTTTTTCGGACTGTTTTTCTTTATCTGGCGAGAGCTGACAGCCAAAAACCCTATAGTGGAACTGCGGGTGCTAAAGAATGGTAATCTCCGGGTCGGCACCATACTGTCCTTTATCCTCGGGTTCGGCCTTTATGGTTCTACTTTCATAGTTCCCCTATACACACAAAGCAGCCTCGGCTGGACAGCCGAGCAGGCTGGTATGCTGATGATCCCGGCAGCTCTCACCACCGCATTCATGATGCCCATAATAGGCCAGATGCTGCAACGCGGTGTGAAGCAGCAATATCTGGTAGCCATCGGCATGCTTACGTTCTTTATCTACAGCTTCTGGGGCTATCTCATTCTCACGCCCGATACAAGTAAGGACGCATTCTTTTGGATGCTTATTGTTCGCGGGCTGGGTATGGGTATGCTGTTTATCCCTATCACTACGCTTTCGCTCTCCACGCTCAGGGGCCAGCAGATCGGCCAGGGCGCCGCCTTTACCGGTATGATGCGCCAGCTCGGCGGCTCTTTTGGCATCGCATTGATAACAACATATATGGCCCGCCAGAACATGGTGCACCGAAACGATCTCGTGTCCAAACTTTCTGCCGACAACCCGGTTGTGCAGCAGCGTGTTCACGCTATGCAGCAAAACTATATTTCTAAGGGAATGGCTCCAGATGTAGCGCTCGGCAGTGCGCACAGGGCGCTCGACTACATGGTTATGAAGCAGGCCGCCGTTTTATCTTACATGGATGTCTTCCTTTACCTCGGCTTGCTGTTTCTCATCTGCATTCCTTTCGTACTCATGGTAAAGGCAAAAAAACACAAGAAAGTAGATATTTCCGAGGCTATGCATTAGCCATTGGAATGCGCGATATGCTACAAAGCCTCTGCCCATGCAGGGGCTTTGTTATTTCGGCTCAGCGACCTGATCTGCCCCGGCTCTCTCCCGCCACACCAACGCGCCTACCAGCGCCGACAGGCCGCCAACAAGCCCCCCGATCAAAACAGTAACGAGCACAAATAAGGTATAATGCGGCAAATGAAAGAGTGCCGCCATGCGCGCCGACAGGATGTGCGCATTGGCCATGTCATGCAGCATTGCCATTACAAACCAGCCGAGAGCGATCCCCAAAAAACCCATTGAAAACGCACGGCCCGGCCTTTGCCTTACGAACAGCGACACCAGGAAGCACACGACCGCTATGGTCCACCACGGCAAAAAATACTCCGCCACAGCAGACAATATAGCTATCGATAAGACCGATAAAAAAAACCTCATAATTGCAATTTTGAACAACAACTGTTTACCAAACCTCAATTCACTATTTCTGCCCTATTTCCCATTGATCGACCATGTATATCCCACCTTATCATTTCCTTGTTTATAAGATCTCGGCAGGAACTGCAGGCGGTAATACTTTCCCTCTACCCAATGATCCAGGAAACCGGCATAGTACTTACTGCCCGGGTTGCCCGATTGTCCTCCCGGATAAACACCATAAGCCTCTATCTCCTTTCCCATCTGCACCACCATCCGCCACGATGGCCCGTGGTCACCTTTCGCGGCATTAATGGTGTTACCCCAGCCGCCTATCTTCAGGTGATCATAACTGAACGCAGGCAACTTCGTCAGGTGTGCTATCGTTGTGTTTTTCACCTTATACCATTCGGTGCCGCCGGCCCGCTCTAATTTAATAACGCTGTCGACCGTCTCCTTAAAGCTGTTTCGCAAAAGATCGGCATAATATCCCGTCACCGACACATGCCGCGCCGGGTGAATATCAGATTGCAGCAACTGCATAGTTCTTTCCTGCAGCGGCACCAGCCGATCAGGTGTGCCCGTGCCCATTATCGGGTTCCACATATCTGCGAAGAAGCAACTCCACCATACCTGGTAAATGGTACCCGCCTCGCTCTCTGCCGATAAATTGTAATCCCATTTTCGCAACACCGTTGCAATATCATTCCATTTTTTTACCTCGAAAGAATCCGGCAGATACCTGAGCATCACGGGCAGCGTGTTGGCCGCAAGCACCGAATAAGTGTCATTCTGCATGGCAAACATATCCTCGATAGTTGCTTTCTGCATGCTACCCAGTAACTGGTTTATACGCCATGCTCTCAGGTTCACAAAGCCGCTGCCATTGTACCAATAGGGATAGGTGCTGTCTGTTGTAACCTGGTTGGCTGCCGCCACAAATCCCTGCGCAGGATTAAA
>CAYNGS010000543.1:0-2767 GCA_964396625.1 uncultured Flavipsychrobacter sp. | reverse complement strand
TAAAAAATATATCCAGACCGTTCCCCGTGAGCAATTCTTCGACTGGTGGCAGCAGCGTCCCGGCCTGGTAAAACACGTTTTTCACCTCGGCGCACGCACAGACACCACTGAAATGGACTATCAGGTCCACAAAAAATGGAATCTCGACTACTCCAAAAGAGTGTGGCAGTTGTGCACCGAAAATAATGTTCCCTTAGTTTATGCTTCCTCTGCCGCCACCTACGGCAATGGTGAGTTGGGATATGTCGATGATCATGATGTGGTCTCCAGGCTGCATCCGCTGAACCCATACGGGGTTTCTAAAAACGAATTTGATATTTGGGCACTACAGCAAACTTCAGCGCCGCCTTTCTGGGCCGGACTGAAATTTTTCAATGTTTACGGACCAAACGAATATCACAAAGGGCGCATGGCCTCGGTGATATTCCACGCCTACAACCAGATCAGGGATAAAGGCGCAGTTAAACTCTTTCGCTCGCATAATCCGGTTTACAAAGATGGCGAACAGCTTCGCGATTTCATCTACGTAAAAGACGTGGCAGATATCTGCGTCTGGATGATGCAGCAGCATCCGGCGAGCGGTCTTTATAACACCGGCACCGGCACTGCACGTACCTTCAAAGACCTTGTCAGCGCCATCTTCGATACGCTGCATCTCGCTCCGGAAATACAGTATATAGATACTCCTGTCGACATCCGCGACAAATATCAGTACTATACTGAGGCCAGCATGACCAAGCTGCGAAAGGCGGGTTATAAACAGCCTTTCTACTCACTCGAGGCCGGTGTCATCGAATATGTAAGCGAATACCTCGAAGGCGGCAAATACGCCTGATCCATGCTATTTCACAGGTGCATTTCCAATTTTTGTAAGATGGCAAATATCATAAATTATTCCTTCATAGTCTGGAAGGCTGATATGTCATTAGCCGTGGGTGAAACCCACAGGCAGAGTAGATAATCAAGCCAACCCGGAAAGGGTTGAATCCCATTGACTAACAATAAAAACCTGAATTGCCTCCACTGCAACTGTTTTTGTGCTAATGTCTTAACTTTCGCTTTCAATCAGTGAGAACAGTTTGGCGAAAAACAGCAATCTATACACCGTTCACAACAAGGTCACGATCGTTCGCGGTGGCGCTGATTACTTTCAGCGCATCGAGGAAATAGCCGATAGCGCGCGTTACTCCCTCCATTTACAAACCTACATATTCGATGAGGACGAAACAGGTACTCGCGTGGCCGATGCCCTGATACGCGCGGCCGGCAGAAACGTACTCGTATATGTATTGCTCGACGGTTATGCCTCTCGCCATCTCTCCTCTGCATTTGTTGCCCGGCTCAGGGCGGCCGGCATTCGCCTTGAGTTCTTCGCGCCCTTCCTGCGCGGCGGCAACTTCTATATTGGCAGGCGGCTGCACCACAAGGTCATCGTGGCCGACTCCAGTGTCTGCATGGTTGCCGGTATCAACATAAGCAATCGTTACAACGATATCGGCGACAGCAAAGCATGGCTCGATTGGGCTATTTATGCCGAAGGCCAGGTGGCCGACCAGCTCAATGACGTCTGTATCCGCATCTGGAATAGGCCCGTACTTCGGAAAAAATGCGTGGCTACAGAAAAACTGCACCGCCGCCAGCTTCCTGGAGAAGAATGCCTTGTGCGCATCAGGAGGAACGACTGGGTGTTCAGTAAAACCCAGATCACCCGCAGTTACCGTGATATGTTCCCGCAGTCGCGGTCTTATGCTACTATTATGACCAGCTACTTCTGGCCGCCGCAAAAGTTGCTCAACAATATGGCTCGCGCCTCCCGAAAAGGTGTTAAGGTAACTGTTGTGCTCACCGCAAAGTCCGATATCCCTATCGCAAAATATGCCGAACGCTACCTGTATCCCTGGCTCTTCCGAAACAATATAGCCGTTTGCGAATACCAGCGGAATATACTCCACGGCAAGTTGGCCGTTCGCGACGATGAGTGGATGACCGCAGGCTCTTATAATGTAAACAATATCAGCGCCTACGCCAGCGTTGAGTTGAACCTCGAGGTAAAAAATGCAGCCATTGCATCGCAGGTGAACCGCACACTCGGCACAATTATTGCTCAGGACTGCATCCGGATCGACGAAACCGAATTTCGTTCAAAGAACAGCGCCATAAACAGATTCATGTTTTACCTGTCCTACCGTATTGTGCACTTTGTCTTCTACCTTTTTACTTTTTATTTCGTTCAGAGAAGAGAAAATAGCTAATTACCCATCATCCTTTTTATAAAAAGTGTGAACGTCTGCTTATCCCATTTTGCAAAACGCCCCCGCTGCACGATCATCTTATTATTATCGGGATACTGCATATAATAATGGCAAACGAACTTCGGCTGCTGCTCACACCACCCCACTATCTCACCAAAACATAGATTGTTGAACACCAGGGTGTCATGCCATTGCTCAGCAGTGTAATAGCCGCGCGAGAACCGCTTCAGCAACGCCAGGTCTTCTGTATTCCGATAGCCGTTGAACAAGGAGTCGCACCGGCGCACATAGCGCAGATCCGTCTCCTGCTTTTTATCAAACACCGACCGGTAGCCAACATAGTAGCCCGAGTCTCTCTCTGCTACAACATACCAGAGCAAAGTATTCAGCGGCGTTGGTGTGGTAAAACACCGGCTGTATGCCACACTCCTTTTTTGCAGGTCATTTCTTACAGATGTATCTATGTACGCCTTGATACCCATCGCCGTACATAGGTAAAGCACACTCATCCCCAG
>CAYNGS010000542.1:0-2776 GCA_964396625.1 uncultured Flavipsychrobacter sp. | reverse complement strand
ACAACCAAAAAAAACTAACCTACTAATTTCCTCATTTCGTAATGATATTACGCTGATTTACTGAATTGACGTAGTTTTTCAGGCTATCTGCCGTCCGACGGGCAATGCGGCTCTCATTTGCCAGAGAATCATTTATTGCCTTTTGCATATTATCTGCAACTATTGCCGAGTCCCTGCTTGTCTTTGACAACTGAAGCTGATTTAGCGAATCATTTTTCCTCTTTGCTATCCAGAACCGCCGCACAGAGTCGGTCCTTCGCTGCACCGAATCTGCCCTTGCCTGCAGTGATATGATCTGGTTATAGGCATTGTCTGTTTCGCGCTTGCTCTCATAGGCGCTGAAAATGGCGTATGAAAGAGAAGTAATAACAATAAAGGAAAGGATAATTACGGTCACTTTTGCCCGCTTTTCACGAGCCGCGCGGTCAACTGCTGCCTTCAGTTCTTTTTTTTCTCTTTCTTTTTCGATCCGGCTTTCGGCATAACTCTTGTCGAGAAAGATGATATTCTTTGTGTAGATATCCTTGTTCAGTTCTTTGTCTACTTTCTTAGCGCCTTTGGTTATATACCGCATTGCCCATGCCGGACAACCGGGAAACACGGCTTTCCACTCCATTATTTCGGATAACAGTCCACCCTTTATGTAGCCTTCCTGGTATTGTTCAAACAACTCCCGTCGCTCATTCAGTGTTTTATACAATTTTCCCGCATTCACTTCCTCTTTTATCAAGTCTTTAAGACGATCCCAGTTTCGCATCAGGCTTTCATGGGAAATATCCATGATCAGGTCGGGGTATAACGATGTGGTCGCCGGCGGCATAATGAAGGATGTGTCCTCGTCCCTGAAATGATTAATGACCTTATCTACTTCGCTATGACTGGCACCGATAGCATCCGCTATCTCATAAATAGTTTCAAGGCTCACAGGTCTTCTGCCGCCTTTGTCGTCTGCGCTCATATCGGTTATTGCCTGGAACACAAGCTTCGCGATCCGTTGCTTTGTCGACAGGTCATTCGTACTTCCATGCAGTTCTTCGAATTTGTACTCGGCATGCCGTGCGAGCGCGGTTTCCATTCCGCCGATCGCCTTGTAGTGCTCAAAGCTGATCTCTGTATCCGCTCCATGTTTCATGGCTTCGTTATACGTCCGCATCAACGCGTGCTGCATGATGGGAAGCTGATCGAGATTGTCCCTGAGTTTACTCTCCTCTATCTCATTGATCAGCAACTCTACGAGTCCGGGAGAAATTTTCTTTCCCGCGAGTTTGATCGGGCCTTCTATCACTTCTTTCACCTGGTCTCTGTTCAATTGCGGAACGAGATACTGGGCTGAATTGATGGCCTCGGGAAGTCCGCGGTATTTTACACAATCGCCGAGGAATTCAGACCGCATGGTGATGATGACATAAATGGAGCCACCCGGCAAAAGGGCCGCCTTCAGGAGAAGATTGACAAAATTACTTTCAATATTAGGGCCCAGATCCTTGCGATCGAATCGAAAAAGCTCTTCGAACTGGTCTATGATGATCAGCAAATTGGTTTGCTCATCTTTTGGATGTGCTGTATCGAGCAACTCCTTCGCCTGCAGAATGCCATATATCGAATTGCTTAAAACCGGTTTGATCTCCTGATAGGCTGCTAAAATGTCTTGCTTTTCCTTGCTTTTGCTGCGTACCCCCGAAAGCGCAATTGCGAGGTTCTCTACCGGATCCTTTCCCGGCCGGCAGATGGCGATGTCCCACTTATTGCCGGCAGCATGTAAGTAACCGCCAAACAATTGCGGTATCAGCCCTGCCCGCACCAGCGACGACTTACCCGTTCCCGAGCTGCCAATTACCGCAAGGAAATGATTATTGTCCAGTCGCCTGATCAGCTCTTCAGCCTGCCCTCCCCGACCCTTGAACAGCTGAAACTCTGCCGTCTTAAACGGCCGTAAACCGGGGAACGGCCGTCTAACGATCTCCTCAGCCGGAAGAAGCGATATTTTGCTTCCTTCTTCCTGAAGGTCGAGGTAGAATTCATCGAGCTGGTATGGGAAACCTTCCTCTATATTTTTGCCGGCTGTCATACTCACGCAGTTTTATTTTGAATCCGCTCCAAAAAATTTTTTACCCCCAGCTCCAGGTCATGCTCCCCTCTTATTGTTTGAAATTCGTTCTTGCTGACATCCCTGTTTATCTTCCTGTCAATGTCCGGATCATCAACACAAACAGCCTTTGAGACAATATTGTGTGCGTCGAATACAATTGACTGCCGCATCGAGAACCATTGTGAATCCGACGCGCCATAAAATATCAGCGCCCCGTCACACTTTTCCAACTCCGCCTTTTCCTGCTCCAGGTTTTGATTGGCGGAGCTGAACCGAACAGAAACATTTTCATTCTCCTCTATCTTGGTCTTCAGGTTGATACGCAGGTCGCTGTTGTGGTCTTTAGAAAAGTCGTAAAACATAAAAACCTTGCTGCCGGGCGAAAATCCCTTTTTTAACTCATTGATCTTTTTCTCTTTTTCGTTGTCGAGGCTCTTGATTATTTCAAAGATGTTCTCGTAATCGGTTCCGGTGGTAATTGGGTTCATGCGGACTTCGTCGGTCAGCTTCCCGCGCGTATCCGGATTTAACAGCCAGATGATGCTTCGGTACAAGGCAGCGCCGGAGCCGTATTTTTTTGCTAGTTCGTACTGCACTTCATTCACACCATCATCAAAATCGTGTTCCGAACTGATAATGTGAATGGAGTATATCGAGTCCTCGATAAACGATGAGAGAAATGCTTCG
>CAYNGS010000541.1:0-2788 GCA_964396625.1 uncultured Flavipsychrobacter sp. | reverse complement strand
GGTGTAGAACTTACGATCTTCATCAGCTTTGTGATCACTTCAACCGATTGCGTTGTAGATGATGCATCCGGGAGTTGGTAGGTAACATACAAACGACCCTCATCTTCAGACGGAATAAAGCCTCTGGGCTTATTCTTAAACAAAAGAACGGTACCCACGCAAATGCAGACCAGCAATATGACAATATATCTTGAGCCCCTGATGCTGCGGGCCACTCCATTGGAATATTTACCGGTGATCCTTTCAAACCAGGTATTGAACCTGTAAAAAAATTGTCCGAGCCACTTTGACTTTTTACTGATATGTGTTGGCCTTAATAACAACGTACACAGTGCAGGTGTCAAAGACAATGCTACGAAGGCTGAAAGGATCACAGATATAGCGATCGTAATCGCGAACTGCTGGTACAAACGGCCGACGATACCCGGAATAAAACCCACGGGAACAAAAACTGCGGCAAGTATGAGCGCAATGGCCACGACCGGAGCAGAAATGTCTTTCATAGCGTAGTACGTAGCCTCCTTTGCGGACATATGCTTCTCATCAATATAGTGCTGTACTGCCTCGACAACGATGATGGCATCGTCTACCACGATGCCAATGGCCAGTACAAAGCCGAACATGGTGAGCGTATTCACTGTAAACCCAAGGGGAATAAAAAATATGAACGTTCCCAGGATAGAAACCGGGATCGCGAGAATAGGAATGAGGGTTGACCTGATGTTTTGGAGAAATAACAGAACAACAAGTGCAACAAGGCCCAGGGCTTTAAGCAAAGTGCTGATCACTTCATTCATAGAAACTTTAATGATCGTAATCGATTCAAAAGGCACTTTATAATCAATATCTGTCGGGAAAGATTTTTTCAGCTGTTCGAGCGCTGCGTAAACATTATTAGCTGTCTCCAGCGCATTACTGCCAGGAGCCTGGTATACCATCAGGTACGAAGCCGGTTTTCCATCGACAAATGAATTACTGGAGAAAGTGAACTTCCCGAGCTCCACCCTCGCCACATCTTTCAGGTATATTAGTTCACCCGTCGCGGGAATTGTTTTGACGATGACCTTTCCGAATTCTTCAGCGGTTTTTAGCTGTCCGTTCACCAGGATACCAAGCTCAAATGTCTGGTCATTCTGCTGAGGCGGCGCCCCGGCGGAACCCGCCGCCACCTGTACATTTTGCGCATTCAATGCTGCAATGACATCCTGTGGTATTAAACCATGCGCAGCCATTTTTTCGGGGTCCATCCACACGCGCATACTAAACTGGTCTGTCCGGGCCGTTATGTCTCCTACTCCGGGCACACGGAGCAGGGCATCCTCGATAAAGATATTGGTGTAATTGTCCAGGAACGGCCGGTTGTGGGTTTCATGAGGCGCGTAGATGGCTACCATCATCAACATGCTGGGATTCCTGGCGCGGACCGTAAGCCCCAGGCGACTAACAACGGACGGCAACAAAGGCGTAGCTATCCCTACCCGGTTCTGCACATTTAACGCGGCGATATGCACATTGGTACCGATCTTAAACGTGACATTAATGTTTACCGCTCCATTGTTCGTATTGGTGCTCGTCATGTATTCCATGCCAGGCGTACCATTTATCTGCTCCTCAACCGGTGTGGCAACGGTTTCCTCTACTGTCTGTGCGTCTGCACCGGTGTACTGCCCGGACACCGATACAGCAGGGGGCGATATATTAGGATATTGATCAACAGCCAGGTTAAAAATGCAAATAGCACCCGATATCATTAATACGATTGATATAACGATCGCAGTAACCGGCCTTTTGATAAATGTATTAGCTATCATTCCTCACCAGATTTGTGCAACTCACGCGATTTTTGGATTTCGTATTCCAATTCAGGATCAATATTCTGCTCTTCCACTTTTTGCGCCTTTTCCATTAGTTCGTCGTGGCGCTCCTGCAACTCGGCAAGTTTCTTTGAGCCATATGACAACTTCGTTATCAAAACGAACAATACCGGTACAATGAAAATGGCAAGTGTTGAAGCTGCAAGCATGCCTCCGAAAACAGTAAACCCGATAGTGCGCCGCGCAACGGCTCCGGCCCCTGTTGCAAATACAAGGGGCAGTACACCAAGGATAAACGCAAGGGAAGTCATTACGATCGGACGCAATCGCAACCGGACCGCCTCAAGCGTAGACTTTATGAGCTCCTCTCCCCTGTCGACACGCACCTTCGCAAATTCGACGATCAGGATAGCGTTCTTTGCCGCAAGCCCTATCAACGTGATCAGTCCGATCTGTGCGTAAACGTTGTTGGTAATATGCGGCAGAAAGATAAGTGTAAGGATAGCACCAAATGCCCCAATGGGATCTGCCAGCAGGACAGAAAACGGGTCCGACCAACTTTCGTAGAGTGCGGCGTGGAAAAGAAAAACGAAGGTGATAGAGAAAATGAAGATGTAAATGGTGGTTGACCCTGCCTTGATCTCTTCATAACTCAACCCGGAATATTCGTAAGCATACCCCTGCGGCAGTACCCGGTCGGCAACCTTCTTGAGCGCGTCCAGTGTCTGCGTACTGCTGTATCCCTCGGGTGACGCCCCATCAATCTCCGCCGAGCGGAAAATGTTGAAATGAGAGATCAGGGGTGCGGCCTCGGTTGGCTCATAGCTGATCAAGGTTCCCAATGGCAGCATCTGGCCTGCCTGGTTGCGGACAAAGTACTTATTCATATCTGACACGAATTCCCGAAACATAGTATCGGCTTGCACTACGACGTGGAACGTCCTGTTATAAGTTGTAAAATCGTTGATATACAG
>CAYNGS010000540.1:1869-2797 GCA_964396625.1 uncultured Flavipsychrobacter sp. | reverse complement strand
TTGAAAAACGGGGAGCTGGAAACAGTTCCCTTTTTTATTCTTATACAAGATCGGAAGTGCCGACCTTTACGCCCGCGATCTCTCTCACGGCATCTGCGATGGACTCTGCATCGTACCCGCATTCTTTCTGTAACTCCTCCGGTTTGCCATGTTCTATTATCCGGTCGGGGATGCCGAGGATTTTTACTTCCGGTGTATAATTATTGACTGCCATAAACTCAAGCACTGCGCTGCCAAATCCACCTACGACGGTGCCGTCCTCCACAGTAACGATCTTGCTGAACCGCTGTGCGATCTCATGCAGCATAGGCTCGTCAAGTGGTTTTACGAAGCGCATATCATAATGAGCGGGATAAAGGTCTTCGGTGGCAAGTATTTTGCAGGCGGTCACAGCAAAGTTCCCCGGGTGGCCGATCGTCAGTATTGCCACTTCCTGTCCATCGGCAATTTTTCTGCCGGTACCGGTTTTGATTTTTTCAAACGGTGTGCGCCACTGCGGCATTACGCCCTGGCCGCGCGGATAGCGTATCACGAATGGAGCGTCGATTTCCGGCAATTGCGCGGTGTACATAAGATTGCGCAATTCCGATTCATTCATGGGTGCGCTTACGATCATGTTTGGTATGCAGCGCATGTAGGCAATATCGTAAGCGCCGTGGTGCGTTGGGCCGTCGTCTCCGACAAGGCCGGCCCTGTCAAGACAGAAAACAACAGGGAGCTTCTGTATGGCGACATCATGTATCACCATGTCATAAGCGCGCTGCATAAACGTGCTGTAGATGTTGCAGAATACTTTTATGCCCTGCGTGGCAAGCCCCGCACTGAGTGTTACTGCGTGCTGCTCGGCAATGCCTACGTCGATGGCACGGTCGGGCATGATGTCCATCATGAATTTCATTGAACTGCCCGATGGCATGGCAGGTGTGAT
>CAYNGS010000540.1:0-1859 GCA_964396625.1 uncultured Flavipsychrobacter sp. | reverse complement strand
CGTATGCCCGAACACATCCTGGTATTTAGGAGGCTCCGGTACCGACGATATCTTCTTGTTTATTTTGCCTGTGATCTTATCAAATGTTCCTGGTGCATGCCACAGCGTCTGATCCATTTCGGCCAACTCAAACCCTTTTCCTTTTACCGTCTTTATATGCAGCAGCTTGGGGCCAGGAATATCGTGCAGCCCTTTAAGTGTCTCCGTAAGCTTTAGCACATTATGGCCGTCTATAGGCCCAAAATAACGTAGGCCGAGGGCTTCGAATAGGTTACTGCTTTTCGACACCACTCCTTTCAGCCCGGCCTCTATTTTTGATGCCAGGCGCTGGAAATCCTTTGTGGGCAACTTTCCAAGCACCTTCCACACATCGTCGCGAAAACGGTTGTAGGAATGAGAGGTGGTGATATCGGTAAGATACTCCTTTAATCCGCCGACATTAGGGTCGATGGACATATTGTTATCGTTGAGAATGATCAACACGTTGGCACCACTTACGCCGGCATGATTGAGCGCCTCAAAAGGCAGACCTGCGGTCATAGCCCCATCGCCGATAACAGCGATGTGGCGGCGGTGTTCCTCGCCTTTATATTTGGAGGCAATGGCCATGCCCAGCGCCGCCGATATGGACGTGGAAGAATGGCCCACACCAAATGTATCGTAAATACTTTCGCTGCGCTTGGGGAAACCGCTTATACCGCCATACTTTCTGTTTGTATGAAATACGCTTCTGCGGCCGGTAAGTATTTTATGTCCGTATGCCTGGTGGCCTACGTCCCAGACAAGTTGGTCATCGGGAGTGTTGAATACATAATGCAAGGCCACGGTAAGTTCCACAACGCCAAGGCTGGCACCAAAAT
Organism: uncultured Flavipsychrobacter sp.; assembly: GCA_964396625.1. Lineage (GTDB taxonomy): Bacteria > Bacteroidota > Bacteroidia > Chitinophagales > Chitinophagaceae > Nemorincola. Next base: position 999 of record CAYNGS010000540.1, on the reverse strand, counting down.
GCCCTCCATGTACGCTCACGCAATCTATAATAAACTGGCGCAACTCATCACAAACCTGTCGAAGCTGGTCTTTACTAAGCTTTTTGAGGTCGTCCGGGGTGTTGATCTTACTCAGCAGCGGCCCTGCGGCTATTTCTCCCATGCACTAAAAAAATAATAGTCTGCAAAAATAAATAAAATAGTAACGTCTTCTTAATATAGAACCAAAATTGGCGACAAGGTTTAACAAACATCGCTATATATACGGGCAAAAATTAAGCCAATGTAACGTTATGGCTTACATTTGCGGTTAATTTTCGTTAAAAAAATGAAGTATTTCCGCATCTACCCCTGGGGGCTCAGGCTTTTTCTGTTTTTGATGATGATCGTTACCATGTCGGGGTTTGTGTATCTTATGATAGCGGCATTTTTACCAAGGCTTACTCCGTTTAGTTTTGTGCAGATCGCAGAAATTAGTGAGCACAGCCCCGCATCGCTGGTAAATGCTTCCATCCTGGTGCAGGGGATGCTCAATTTATTCATGTTCCTGGTGCCGGCCTTTGTTTTCTCCTATCTTACTCATCCCAGCCCGGCGAGCTACCTGGGGCTGAGAGCGCCAGGGAAAAAAATACAGTGGGTGCTGGTTATTCTCATTATGCTTGGCGCTATGCCGGTACTTGAGTTTATAGGGGGGCTGATAAGCCATATAGATTTCGGAGCTAAGGTGAAGGCGGAGCAGGCCGCCAACGATGGTATGATGAACGCGTACCTGGATATGCCGTCGTTCGGGGCATTCGTCAGAACGTTTATTGTTATGGCCGTCGTTCCGGCTATAGGAGAGGAATTTTTTTTCAGGGGCGTTATGCTCAGGTTCGTGAAGCAGCGCAGCCGGAAAATGGTTTTCCCGATCGTGTTTACCGCGCTTGTTTTCGCCTACGCGCATACCAATGTTTATGGCTACCTGTCCATTTTTTTGGCCGGTGTATTGCTTGCGGTCATATATTATCTTACGGGTTCGCT
>CAYNGS010000539.1:0-2825 GCA_964396625.1 uncultured Flavipsychrobacter sp. | reverse complement strand
AAAGAAAATTGATCCGGAATTGTTACTCGCCTTCGACGAAGCTGTCGAACAGGAAAGCAGTAATATGCTGTTGACAAAAGATGAACGCGAAAATGATGATGCCATCAACCAGCCGTCTGTTAAAGAAGAAAAAATAGAAACGGATAAGAAACCGTCCACAGAAACAAAGAAAAAAAGCAAGGGTGCACCGGTTGTATCAGCAGAGGATAATGCGATTTATCTGTCTAACTGCGGCATGGTACTGCTGCATCCATTCCTCGATAACTATTTTTCGGAACTTGGACTGATGTCTGCTAAGAAATTCATCAACGATGAGAGTCGTAAGCGTGCTGCTTTATTGCTTCATTTTCTTGCCACAGGTGCCTCTGAGGTTCCCGAGTTCGAACTTTTGCTTGAGAAGATATTATGCGGGCTGTCCACAGAGGAACCCCTTCCTGCAGCGCTGGATCTGTCGGTCAGGGAGCAGGATGAATCGGCAAACCTCCTGAAGGCAGTTTGTGGTCATTGGCCTCCATTGAAGAATACTTCAATAGAGGGTTTGCGGACTTCTTTTTTGCAGCGAAACGGGAAGCTACTGACAGACGAAAGCGGATGGCAACTGCATGTAGAAACTAAAGCCGTCGACGTATTGCTGGGAAAGCTTCCCTGGGGCTATGGCACAGTAAAGTTGCCGTGGATGCAGGGAATATTGCATGTAGAATGGTATTAAATACATAATTGATCATGACGCCAACCCACCAGAAAAAGCAGAGCGATACAACCGTATCTTCGGGTGGGAAGAATGCGCCATTTTTTTCAGCGTCAAATACTAAGAGTTCCAGGTCTCCGGTTAAGGTCGCAGAGACCGCAGTTCCGGCTGCCTCTACTGTGGCAGATAAGGCGGCAACGAATGCCGGCAGGGCACCGGTGTCTTCCATCAAGCTGGCCACAGTGGTTGCCGATCCGGTCAGGATTATTAATAATAGAATATCCCGCAGCCAAAACGACGCGCCGGGACACGCAGATAGCCCGTCACAAGGTATCGTGCATACCAACACTACACCCGAAACTGCCGCGAACAGCAAATCAAATGCAGGCGGTGTTTCAGGTTCCGGTATAGCTTCCGCTATAAAAAAGGACGCAGCATCAGTACCGAGATCATCGGAATCTCCGTTGGTGCCGGGTTTGGCAGTTCAACCGTCAGTGGAGGCAGAGGTTGCGCACACTCATCCCGCAACGCCTACACACGAACAGGCGAGTGCCACAGAGCACACTGTGAAAGAGACCGGCAGTTCCACTCCATCTCCGGCGGCGAGCCCTGCAAAAGCGGAGCATGGGGATAAAGGCGATACTCCGGCAAGTAAGGCCGAAGAGCCGGCCGGTACAGTACCGGCTGGTACTGGCGGCTTCAGGCATATCAGGCCGGAGGCTACAGCCGCTGTGTTTGCTGCCAAGCTGCGCAAAGCAGGCAATCTTGCTCACCAGGTTGCCACCACAAAGACAGCAGCGGTAAAGCTTGCAGAAAGCGAAAAAGCCCAGGACACACCACCTTCCGAAAGCCAATCACTCGCGAATGAGGGCCAGGTCGCCTCTGTCTACGATCAGAAACCGGATCTGAAAACCGAGGATAACTCCCGTAGCGCGCTCGAAACCGGTATAAACAACGCTGTTCCCTCATCATTGGGCGATATGGACGATTTTAAAGACAACGGTAAGGGGCAGGAGATCAGCAAGGTGGTTATGAAGCAGGTGAGCGGCGACGTTGCGGACGTGAAGTCAGGTTTCGTCAGCATCGGCGCCACGCCAAAGGCACCTGAGTCTCCTAAGGGAAAGCCGTTGCCCGCGCCTGAGGAGGCCGAGCCGGTTGCACCAATAAATATGGGCTCCGGCGTCATCCCCGCTATCGATAAAAAGGAGCTGGATACGAAACAATATCTTGATCAGAGCGACAATATCCTTAAAACGGAAGAAATAAGCCAGGAGCACTTGGATATGGTCGACTCTGGCGACCTTGCCAATGCGAATAAGCAGCGAAAATCCTTGCAAAAGGAAGCTATGGCCCAGCCTGCTGTCGTCAGGGAAATGGCGGCGCACGAGCACGGCAAGTTGGACGCTTCTATGAAGGCGGAAGAAACGCATGCCCGCACCGAGATGCATCAGCACCGCAAAACACATTTGAGCACAACTGGGGCCCGCCAGCTACAGGCCAAAATAGATCTCGAAAAGAAGCGCGATGAAGTTGCAAAGACGATCAACCAGCGATACGAAGCATGTCAGAAAAGTATCCTCGGCAAATTAGACGAGCTCGAGAAAAATTCACTGGCTCAGTTCGATAGGGGACAGGCACAAGCAACTACTGACTTCGAAAGTCAGGTCGATGCCGACATCAGCAAATTCAAAAAGAAACGTTACGACAGATTTGGTGGCAGCCTGCTATGGGCGAAAGACAAGATTTTCGGAATTGACGATTTCCCCGAGGTCACCCAGGCATTTGACAAGGCAAGGAAAAATTTCAGCGATGCAATTGATCGGTTGATTGGCACGATCACAGCCGCCAGCAACAAAGTGATAAACGAATGTAAAAAAGAACTGGAAGATACCAAGGCAGGTATTGCCATCTATGTCGCCTCCCTCGGCCCGCAGTTGCAGGACGTTGGTAAGAAGGCGCAGGAAGAAATAAATAATAAGCTCACAGAGCTTAGCGCTGAAATAGACAAGCGGAAGGACGCATTGAAGAAGAAGCTTGCTGATAAACGCAAGGCCGCTATGGAGGCTATTGACAAAAAAATAGAGGCCATGAAGGCGAGCATGAGGCCGAACGAGTAGATCGAGGCGAGGCCCGTGAT
>CAYNGS010000538.1:0-2830 GCA_964396625.1 uncultured Flavipsychrobacter sp. | reverse complement strand
ATGTGCCCGCGGGAACATTTACGTTGAAAGTTCCTGAGGCAAATCCAGGTAATGAAGTGGGGGAAACAACATTTAAGAGAGAGCCGCCGGGCGCCCAACTTAACAGGTATTGATCAGCACCATTAATTACACCGGTGTATCCGAAAGGCGCAGTCTGATCGGACGAGCCATCAAAACACAGATTCTGGTTTGTTGTAAACCCGGTCAATGAAGGCAAGCCATTTATTGTCAGATTGATCGAAGATGTGCTGGTGCAACCTGTTGCTGAATTCCTTACCGTAAGTGTGCCGGTATAGCCTCCTGCAGCGGTTGCGGCAGGAACGAACACGCTGATTGTGCCAGACGGACTGCCGGGAATGGCGCTGAAAGAAGCAACATTCGACGGGCCGGCGGGAGACCAGCTAAGTGTATATTGATTGGCTCCGTTGTTAACACCTGTATAAGCAAAAGAAGCAGTTTGCGACGATGTGGGATTGAAGCACACACCTGTATTTAGCGGCAGGCCAGTAAGCGCCGGCGTACCATTTACAACCATTGTAATGGTAGCGGTACTCGTACAACCTGTTGTTGCATTTTTTACTGTGAGCGTGCCGGTGTATGAGGCAGCAGCAGTTCCTGCAGGAACGGTTACGTTGAAAGTGCCGGATGGGCTGCCTGGCAATGCGGTAAATGACGCCACTGCAGCAGGACCAGCGGGCGACCAAGAGAGGGTGTATTGGTTTGCACCATTGTTTACGCCGGTGTAGTTATATGAAGCAGTTTGTGCAGACGATGCGTTAAAACACAAATTGGCAGCAGTAGATAATCCGGTCAGTGACGGTAAACTATTTACGACTGTAGTTACTGAGGTCGCACTTAAACATCCTGTCGATGAATTCTTTACTGTCAATGTACCAGTATAAGTGTTGGCAGCAGCGCCGGCAGGAACGGTCACATTAATCGTTCCGGAAGGGCTACCCGGCAATGCAGTAAACGAAGCGACATCGGCCAGCACGCTTGCGGGCGACCAAGTCAGTGTATATTGGTTTGCACCATTGTTGATCCCTGTATAAGCAAAGGCCGCTGTTTGCGCTGATGCAGCATTAAAACAGAAAGACTGGTTAGTGGTGAGCCCGGTAAGCGCGGGAGCCGCACCAACGGTGAGCGTTAAGGAGGACGTTGTGGTACAACCGGCTGCATTTGTGATTGTGAGTGTACCTGTGTAAGTATTAGCAGCGGTTCCGGCAGGAACGTTGACATTTATTGTTCCGCCAGGAGTACCCGGCAATGCAGTGAACGAAGAAACATTGGAGGGGCCTGCTGGAGACCACGTAAGCGTGTATTGAGTTGCGCTGTTTGTGATGCCTGTGTAGGCAAATGGCGCAACTTGTGCAGCAGATGCATTAAAACATAAGTTCTGGCTCGCGGTCATACCTGTAAGAGCAGGAGGGGCGCCGACAGTAATAACAGAAGTGCTGGTGCTGTTGCAAAATCCTGCTTCTGATTTTGTTGCGGTGTATGTCGTTGGCGATGCAGGGCTTGCATAAACAGTGTTAGTGACGGCACCTGCATATGGAGTTGTTAATCCCGAGTTGGTATAGAGGCCTGTTGTTGGCGACCATGTGTAGTTGGCTGCGGGAACGGTATAGTGAATGATCACTGCCCAGCTATTAACTGTAGCCACATTGCTGGACGCACGATCGCGAACCGCCAGGGTCCAGGTACCGTTTGGCGTAGTAAAGAGTGTGGGCCATGAAGTTACGTTTGAAAGAAAACCGGTAGGACCTGCAAATGATGACTCATCAGCGCCGAAGGTACCGGTGAAGGGCGCAGAAGTAAAGTTCGCGCCGCTGGCAGAACTGATGACGGTGTTTGTAAAATTAGCTCCGCCAATAAAACCACCTTCCTGATCTACCAGGTTTAAGATGCTGCCGCTTGGAGCCTTGATATTGAACTGAAGATCCCTGTCATGCGCCATAGTAACGCTGATCAGGTCTACAGCTACATCGACGATGGTTGCATCGACCGGAATACCGCTAACGGAGACAGTGCTTGATGTTCCGGCAGAACTGTTATCCGGAACAGAAAAAGGAGTTGATTGAGTAAACGTTACCGTAGTACTGCCGCCTGAAACCGGGGCGCTCAGCAATTGAGAACCGCTGCCACATATCGTAGCAGCTGATGGAGTAACAGAAAAAGAAGGCGCTGAAGTAGTTGTAGATGTTTCGACAAGTGTGCCGGTACAACCACCCTGGGTGTAGCTGATGGTGGTAGTGCCAGCTAAAACGCCGCCCACAACACCCGTGGAAGTACCAACAGTTGCCACGCCGGGCGTGCCACTAGCCCATACTCCACCACTTGGTGTGCCGTTCAGGGTTACGGTAGTGCCCACACAAACTGTGGACAAACCGGAAATTGCCGGCGGAGCTGCGAATGTTTGCGCACCACCGATGGTCAATGGCCCACCGGAAACAGTACCGTTTGAGTTAACGTTGGCATTTGTAGTACCGGAAATGGTGATGTGATTTCCAATCACTGCTCCGGCAGAAACGTTGGCCACGATAAAGTAGTAGTAGGTGTTACCACTGTTAATATTTTCGCCCACGCTATTGAAGGTAAACGTACCAGGAGCTCCGGGCGTTGACCTGCTGTCAACGAGTGATGCTCCCGTCATAGTGTTGGAACTATGGTTGGTGTATATGTCGTAAGACGTGACATCACCGGCCGAATAGCCAGCGGTTGTGAACGTCAATTGATCGAACGAGCAAGACTGCGAGCCGGTTGAGTGCAGACTGAAGCTGTAGACCACGGCGCCCGGCGAACCAGTTGGCGCACAAATAGTACCTGTAGC
>CAYNGS010000537.1:0-2838 GCA_964396625.1 uncultured Flavipsychrobacter sp. | reverse complement strand
TCACGAAGTCGATAACAGAAAGGAAACAATGGTTGGGTAAAAGCAAAACCCTTCGTTATAGAAGTGGTGTTACTTCTTTATGTCGAAAGGAACAACTCCAGCGCCGACACCATAGACGGCGCATTTACAGCCGGCGCCTTAACGTCCAGCCGCAGCCCGCTGTCTTCCACAGCCTTTGAGGTCGTGGGCCCGAATGCCCCTATCAGGGTGCCGTTTTGCTTAAAGGTGGGGTTAAATTCAAACAACGTTTGCACGCTGAATGGGCTGAAGAATACGATCATATCATAAGGCAGTGCCATCACCGGCCCGATATCGTTTGAGGCCATTCGATACAGCGTGGCGTCCGTATACTTTATGTTGTGTTTTTGCAGGTATTGTGCTACATCGGTTTTGCCACTGTCAGATACCGGAAGAATGTATTTTTCGTTTTTATGCTTGCCGATCACATCCATCAATCCTTGTGTGCTTCCGTCTGCCGAAAAGAAAACCTTACGCTTGCGGTAAAGGATGAATTTCTGAAGATATAATGCCACCGCTTCGGTGATGCAGAAGTATTTCATATCCTGCGATACCTTCACTTTAAGCTCTTCACATATCCTGAAAAAATGGTCGATAGCGTATCGGCTGGTGAAGATTATAGCTGTGTATTCTGCGATATCTATACGCTGCTTGCGAAAGTCCTTACCACTAAGTCCTTCCACCCGTATAAATGCATGAAAATCGAGCTTAATGTTGTGCTTTTTTGCAAGATCAAAATAAGGAGACTTTTCAGTATCCGGGCGGGGTTGCGTTATTAATATACTGCTGACCTTAAGTTCCTTTTTTTCAGCACCCTTCTTTTTTGAACTAACAACTTTGGCCATATATAAAAATAAGAATTATCGGAGATAGTCGTCCGATGCAGTGCTGACGCGGCCTTCGGGCTTAATAAAACATTAATCCTTTTACCAGTAATTTCATCAGAACCGCCAACGGTAATAATTCCGAGGCGCAAAGGTACATAAAAAAATGAAATTTGCTATATTGAAAAAACGACCCGAACACCTCCCACGACCTGATATATCTGTTCAATAACAATATGCCGGACACTATAAAAGAAATGATTACGATCTGCTGCGCCCACTGATGATCAGCAAAAGCGAGGATAATTATAAATGGTATCAGGGTAACGCCCAGCACCTTGTTGATCAGAAATACATTGAACAGATAATGCTCGGTAATACCTTCAACTCTGAATGCCCACCCGCTGAAACGCACTGCCGCATACTTAGCCAGGTAAATGAGCCCTGTACCTGCTATAAGCATGATGATGAGCAGCGACGGCGGTATCATACCTGAAGGGTGCGGAGTAAAAAAGCGGACGACATAATATATATAAGCGCCGCTGGCAAATGTGAAAAAAATATTCATAAGCAGGTTCGGCAGTCCTGAGCCCTGTAGTTGCTCCTTCAGTTGCCGGTTGCTCAGTGTAGGGTTCCAGAATGCCCGCCACAGGTTAACAAAATACCTTGTGTCCATGAACCGTATCAGGCCAAGCAGAAGACATAAAAAAAGCAACAGGTAAAAATCAGCCGTCTGCGATACCATTTCATGCGGCAGCTCTATATCGCTGATCACGTGCCTGCTCGCCATCATCGGCTGCGACGCAATAAATGTATCTGCCGAAAACAGGGCGTCGCGGGCTGAGGTAACGCTGTCGGGCAAGCTGGTGATCCCGTACTTGGCAAATGGAACCGTTGCCTGCAGGCGCATACTTGCCAACAACATGATCACACCTGGAAAAGCACGGGAAACACGCATAAAAGAGTGTACAAATTTAGCAGTTAAATTTTTAAGCCGCCTTGCAAAAACAAAATTTGCATAACTTTTTTTATTAGTGCAGCGCGATGTGAATACTCGAATGTCGCAGTATTACAATGCAGCTGCCGGCTTCCAGAAAACCTTTATCCGCTTTACATCCACCTTCTTCTTAGCTATGGCCAGGTCGTAATTATCCTGTACCCGCAGCCAGAACTCCGGTGAAGTGTTTTTAAAACTTGCAGCCAGTTTAATGGCCATTTCCGGAGTAATACTTTGTTTGCCATTAATAATAGCAGAAAGTGTTTTGCGGGTAGTGGTCAATCCTTCTGCAATTTCCTTAACTGTCAGCTGCTTACCGGTTTCCTCCCTCAGTGCCTCAATTGTTTCCCTTATCAATTCGCCGGGATGAGCAGGATTAAACATCGCCATATTTTATAGTTTTAGTGGTAATCCAAATAGTCAACATCATATACATTCTTGTCTTCAACACGAAAAACAATGCGGTAATTCCCATTTATTTTCACTGACCAGCAACCCTTGAGCTCACCTGCAGGTTGATGCAGATCATAACCCGGTACCTGCATTTCAGAGGCTGCACCTATAGCATCCAACCGCGTCAGTATCAACCGTATTTTGCCGGTATGGTGCTTCTGCAACTTCGAAGAGTCCCCTTTTTCATAATATAGTTTATGTCCTTTGTGGCGAAAACTAACGATCATGCTGCAAAGATAACGTGAAACGTTACACGTGTCACATTTTTCTTTCATCCTAACAAAGTTCATTCTTCTTTATTTCCATAAAATTCCTTCATTACCTTTATACCGTTTAATCATGCATGTTGAGCAACTTTTACAGCAAGTTCCGGCGCATCACTACCAACCAGCTATATTTTCCCGAAATAGATGGCATTAGGTTTCTCGCTATAGTGCTCGTGTTCCTTTTTCATACCCATGGTTATTTTATCAAAAAATCACCGGTCATTTTTACCGATGCTCCCGGCCCCGATAGCTGGTTAGAGCTTTTTCTATCGGGCGGCGA
>CAYNGS010000536.1:0-2838 GCA_964396625.1 uncultured Flavipsychrobacter sp. | reverse complement strand
CTTGCCTCTAACATAACTACGATTTTATGGTTACAAATGTCGGTTTGTAGCCCTTCGCAAACAAGATGTTTAGTAGCTAAACATGTTCATAATCAATCGATTACGAACATTCTGGTGAGTCAATTCAAAAAATAATTTTGACTCTCGAATTACTCACCAGAAGTTTGTGCAAATTTGAAAGTTTTGATACAGGTTGAAAATGAAAAAAGCCCTGAAATCAATGGTTTCAGAGCTTTTAACATCTTTTGGTACTCAATAAAGTGGAGCCGGCGGGAGTCGAACCCGCGTCCAAACATATGCCCGATAAGCTTTCTACATGTTTATTCCCGTATTGGATCTCGGGAGCGAGCAGGAACCGGACAAACCAACTCTCTCCCTATCTGCTTTGGTTTTCATCTCATGCGCGCAGCGAACATGAGCCTATCCCGTTATTTGTTGATTCGGCGGCGGGGACGGCAACAGGCGGCCTTCCCGGCGGCTATAAAGGGTGTCTAATCTCTGATTAGGCAGCCATGGCGTAAGAATATTCGCCTTATAGATTTGAGTATTCATATTTACGTGCTAATTACACAACGCACGACATGCTTACAGACCCTGCCTTATGCTGTCAAAACCAGTCGGCCCCGGTCTTGATGAAACAGTGACGTAAAATTTCAAAGAGCAAATGCAAATTTACAAAATATCCGGGCCATAATTTGTTAAATCAGTCACGGACTGTCAGTTATATAGCCTTTTCGGGTGGGGAAAGTGTGGAAAACAGAAAACCGGATGCGGTAGTACAAAGCCATATAGCGTATATTAGCCACGAAAAATTTTGATCTATGAGATACCTGTTGTTATGCCTTTTATGTGTCGTTGCCACAGTTCACGGCGCTTTTGCGCAAGACCGCGACAAGGAAACGTGGGAAATAAGGAAGATGCTGCATGCACAGGTGGCGCAGTGGAATAACGGAAGCATAGACGGCTATATGAAAGGATATTGGGAAAATGACAGCCTGCTGTTCATAGGCTCCAACGGCCCGAGATATGGCTACCAGGCCACGCTGAAACGGTACAAGGAAGCCTACCCAGATGCCGACCACATGGGGAAGCTGACATCTACTATCACCAGCATGCAAAAACTCTCACCGGAGTATTACTTCGTGGTGGGAAAATGGGCGCTGAGCCGTAAAGCAGGAGATGTGAGCGGCAGTTATACCTTACTGCTGCGCAAAATAAAAGACAAATGGGTGGTTATTTGCGACCACAGCAGCTGACCTCCGCGTATATATTTTTTATTTTTCCTGCCATTGTTAAGATTTATCCCTGCATTGCAGCCTATCGGTGATTTTTCAATAAATTGTGTTGTCTTAAAGACGCTCAAATGAAAAGAACAATCCGAAAGGTGGCCGTTATCGGCTCGGGTGTGATGGGATCGCGCATTGCTTGCCATTTTGCCGGGATAGGTGTGCAGGTGCTGTTGCTCGATATTGTGCCTCCTGCGCTTACTGATGCCGAGAAGGCCAGGGGGCTCACCCTTGATAACAAGCTGGTGCGCAACCGAATTGTAAACGATGCACTGCAGGCTACACTGAAAAGCAAGCCATCGTCGGTCTACACCAAGTCGGTAATAAATAATATCAAGACGGGCAATATAGACGACGATCTGCCGAAAATAGCGGAGTGCGACTGGATCATAGAGGTAGTTATAGAGCGGCTGGACATAAAACAAAAGATATTTGAACAGGTAGAAAAATTCCGGAAGCCGGGAACGCTGGTGACCACTAATACATCGGGCATACCGATACACCTGATGAGCGATGGCAGGAGCGAAGATTTTCAGCAAAACTTTTGCGGTACGCATTTCTTTAATCCGCCGCGCTACCTGCGCCTGCTGGAAATAATACCCGACCCCCGCACAAAACAGGAAGTACTTGATTTCCTGCTCGACTACGGAGACCGGTTCTTAGGAAAAACAACAGTGCTTTGCAAGGATACACCTGCATTTATCGCCAACCGGGTAGGTGTATTTGGTTTTATGGCCGTATTCAAGGCCATGCAGCAGCTGGGCCTTAATGTAGATGAAGTAGATACGCTCACCGGCCCCATATTGGGCAGGCCGAAGTCGGCCACGTTTCGCACGGGTGATGTTGTGGGGCTCGATACGCTGGTACATGTGGCCAAAGATCTGCCCGCCAATGCGCCAAACGATGAGGCTATCGATATTTTCAAAATGCCTGCCTTCCTCGAAACTATGATCGCCAACAGGTGGCTGGGCGATAAAACAGGACAGGGATTCTATAAGAAGTCAAATGTCAAAAGCCAGGACCCGAAAGTACCGGATACCACCGAGATACTGACCCTGAACCTGCAGACGATGGAGTATGGGCCCAAGGTGAAGGTGAAATTTGCAACGATTGATGCGGCCAAACCTATCGATGATCTTCCGCAGCGTTTGAAGGCGCTATATTATGGCACAGATAAAGCGGGTGAATTTTATAAGCTGTTTCACCACCTGCTGTTTGCCTATGTGTCGCACCGGATCCCTGAAATTACTGACGAGCTGTATAAAATAGATGATGCACTGAAAGCGGGATTTGGCTGGGAGATAGGGGCGTTCGAGAGCTGGGATGCACTGGGCGTAAAGAAAGTACTGGACCAAATGAAAGCTACAGGGATAGAAGTAGCTGCATGGGTGCCGCAGATGCTGGAGAAAGGTTTTAAAACATTTTATAAAACCGAGAATGGTCAACGAAAATATTATGACATACGAACGCAGACCTACCAACCCATACCGGGAACGGGGGCGTTTATTTTATTAGAGCACCTGGATGAAAAAGTGGTGTGGAAGAACAATGC
>CAYNGS010000535.1:0-2847 GCA_964396625.1 uncultured Flavipsychrobacter sp. | reverse complement strand
GTTTGTGCTGGATGGCAAAAACATTATCGGTGATGATATTTTTCCTGTGCTTGCTTTTCATTATATGCCGCCGTTCATTGGTATCATCTTTATCATAGGACTTGTGTCTGCGTTGTTTCCCAGCGCTGATGGTGCGCTGACGGCTTTAACGTCATCTTACTGCATCGATATTCTCGGCATCAGGAGAAAGAAAAGCATGACAGAGCATCAACAGAAAAGAACGCGGCTGATCGTGCACAACACATTTGCGGTCATCTTCCTGGCTTGTGTTTTTATTTTCAGGTCGATAGACAACGGCTCGCTGATACAGGTGTTATTAGTGGTAGCGGGGTACACTTACGGGCCATTGCTGGCCTTGTTCGCATTCGGGATATTAACGCACAGACAATTGAGAAACGAGTTTGTACCCCTTGCCTGCATTGCCGCACCGGTATTGTGTTATATATTGAAACAAAACGACACGGCGTGGCTGAGCGGGTACAGCATAGGCACTGAGCTACTGATCATAAATGCCGCCACTGCATTTTTACTGTTACTTTTGATATCGAAAAAAGGCATTGTAGTTACAGACGAAAAGGTAAAACATGAAAGACCAACTGACGAAACTGAAAATGCGCGACTGGACGGAAACGAAAGCCCACTCCAGCTGGCAAATATTCAAGATAATGGCTGAATTTGTGCAGGGCTTTGAGAGTCTTGCAAAAATAGGTCCCTGCATTTCTATATTTGGATCGGCGCGGACGCAGCCGGGTCATAAGTATTATGAACTGGCCGTGGAGATAGCAAAACGGCTTGCATCGGAAGGCTTCGGGATCATTACAGGCGGCGGACCGGGTATAATGGAAGCTGCCAACAAGGGGGCAGCAATGGCCGAAGGGAGATCGGTGGGACTGAGCATCGGGCTGCCGATGGAGCAGGCCACCAATATCTTTATAGACAATGAGACCTCTATGAACTTCGATTATTTTTTTGTGCGGAAGGTAATGTTCACAAAATATGCGCAGGGGTTCATTATGATTCCGGGAGGATGGGGCACAATGGATGAATTTTTTGAAGTTGCCACACTGATACAAACCCGGAAGTTTACCCAGACACCAATGATCTGCATTGGTTCGGAATACTGGAATGGCCTATTCAAATGGATGCGCGAAACCATGCTGGATGTAGAGAGCAATATAAGCCCGGGCGACCTGGAGATGATAAAGATATTTGACACGGCGGACGAAGTAGTAGCGTACATGAGTGAATTTTATACACACAATAAACTGCAGCCGAATTTTTAAGACCCAGCCACAAGCGGCCCCGGCGACTTCATAATAATTTTCAAAAAAACGATCTTCATGACCAACCCCCTTTTAGCAAAACCGATAGAAGAGTATGCAACCTATTACACTACACCGGAGTCGCCCGTGCTGGCTGCGCTGAACAGGGAAACCAATATGAAGCGGGGGGACGCGGTGATGCTGTCGGGCCATGTGCAGGGCGCGCTGCTGCAAATGCTGAGCCATATGATACGGCCAAAAAACATTCTGGAAATAGGCACATTCACCGGCTACTCGGCCATATGCCTGGCGCAGGGGCTACAGCCGGAGGGACATTTACATACAATAGAAATAGACGAAGAGCTGCATGAGATGTCATCGAGGTATTTTAAGGAAGCGGGGCTTGCTGATAAAATAATACAGCATACAGGCGTCGCCGCCGACATCATACCAGCAATGAAAGAACAATTTGACCTGGTATTTATTGATGCCGATAAGCTTAACTATGAACATTATTATGACCTCGCCTTTGAAAAAGTGCCTGCAGGCGGGTATATACTTGCCGACAATGTTTTGTATGACGGAGAAGTAATATTGCCGCAGGAAGAGCAAAGCAAGAATGCACGCTGTATCAGCAGTTTCAATAAGAAAGTCTGGTCGGACAAACGGATAGAACACCTGTTATTGCCTGTGAGAGACGGGCTGATGGTAGTGAGAAAGATCAGCGAGTAACCCACTTTTTTTGCTCTGTCTTAACAGAAATTGCCGTAATTGAACCGTATTTTTGCGGCGAATCCTTACATATAGCGATAGTAACCGGTACCGATGAAGAAATATATTTTATTCAGCCTGGGCATAATGCTGCTCGCTGCCATGAACGTGGCCGCGCAGGATGACTATAATACCCGGGCGAAAAAATATGTGGATCAATACTGCAAACTGGCCATGGCGGAGCAGAGGCGCTGCGGTATACCTGCATCTATCACGCTTGGCCAAGGTATACTGGAAACGGAAGCCGGCATCAGCGAACTGATGATAGAAGCCAACAATCATTTTGGTATAAAATGCAAGAACGGATGGGAGGGCGAAACTTTTTTGCATACTGACGATGCGCCGAACGAATGTTTTAAAAAATACGGGTGCGCGGCAGATTCCTACAAAGACCATTCGGATCACCTGAAAAGAAACCAGCGATATGCTCCGCTGTTCAAACTATCGCCGACCGACTATGCATCGTGGGCGGTTTGTCTGAAGAGATGCGGCTATGCGACCAATCCGCAGTATGCCCAGCGGCTTATAAAAATAATAGAGGATTTCAAGCTGCAGGAATATACTTACTCAGCCATGGACAGCGATGCGTTCAACAATTACCAGGTAGTACCGGTATCTTACCGGATGCAGACACCTGATACACTGGCTAAACCGCTGGCAAAGAGGGATACTATAGCTGAGGTGAAACCGCAGCCAAGCACGATAAGGGACGTGGCAGACAGCGCCCGTGATTTTATGACGCACCAGCAAGAGGCGACCGCGACACCAAATGCTGTGGCCGCTGATACCAGTAAATATCTTATGGTGAACGGGC
>CAYNGS010000534.1:0-2850 GCA_964396625.1 uncultured Flavipsychrobacter sp. | reverse complement strand
GAAGATAAAATAACTTCGTTAATCAGCCATTAACATTCAAACTGATACACTACCCAGTTTTGAGTCATTTGCAGTTTGCACAGAGGTGCTGTTTCTTGTTTGCATAACAAAATGTTTTTTGGAGATTAATAATTTATTTGGGATAGACTTTTTACAAAAGTCATGCCCCGTTTTTTCAACGGTAGCCGGCTGATCATGCGAAAATTAGCAGGCTCAAAATCAGGGGCGTTACACGTTCCGGATTTTGTTTTTTTATAAAGAATTGAGAGAATCGCGCGCAGGAAATGAGGAAATTCCCCAAAGATGAAAAATGTGTTATCTTGTTTGACGTATTATAAGCCGTTTTTTTAGAAGTATGTTAACGAACCGGAAGATGCAATGAAGCGTTTACTATGTGTTTTATCGATTTGTGTTTTCATGTTATCTGGGATGACTCCCGCATGTACTTATGCTCAAAAAAAGAGCACGCCGTCCAAATTGTCAGGCCAGGCGCTTATCGACTCCCTGCTTCGGGAATTGCCGAAAGCTCCGGACGATACCGGTAAGGTAAATGTACTGACAGCATTGTCATTCTCTTATAGCTTCATAAATCCGGATGAAGGGATACGATACGGGGAGCAAAGTCTTGACCTTGCTGCGAAACTACAGTGGAAAAAGGGGATGGCATGGGCTAACAGCAGGCTGGGGGTAAACTACAGAGGTAAGTCTGAGCATCAGAAGGCGTTGGAATACTTTTCAAAGGCGCTGACGCTGTTCCGGGAAATAGGCGCCAACGATGGAATTGAGGCAGTGGACGGTAATATGGGCAATGTTTGTTATGACCAGGGAGATTATCCTAAAGCGCTGGAATACTATTCACAAGCTTTGAATATGGCCGAAGAAATAGGGGATAAGCGCGGGATGGCGAGGGCAGCCAACGGCATAGGCAATGTGTATCAGGCGCAGAGTGATTATGCGAAAGCACTGCAATTCTTTCTAAAAGCACTGAAGATCGCTGAAGACTCCGGCGATGAGGCTGATGCCGCCAATGTCACCGGCAATATCGGCTACATTTATAAAGAACAGGGGGAATACACCCGGGCTCTTGAATATGACTTTAGAGCGCTGAAGATGGAACAGGACGCGGGCAATAAAAATAATACCGCCCTGATAACCGGTGATATTGGCAGTATTTATTGTGATGGGCTTAAGGATTATACCAAGGGGCTGGAATATTTTTTCATGGCCTTAAGAATAGACGAAGAATCGGGCAATAGGCAAGGTATAGCGAGGATGACCGGTAACATTGGGGAGGCGTACTCGCAGATCGGAAATTACACCGAGGCTGTTGTTTATCATTTCAGAGCACTTAGAATGGACGTGGAGCTAGGATATAAAGACAATGAAGGCCTTGTTCTTGAAAATATCGGGTGGAACTATTTGAGCATGGTTTTGAACCCTGGTCTCCAGGGCAAGGGAAATTCGATTGAGCCAAGATCAATGCCGCTGCGACCGGATAGCCTGTTACCAAAAGGAAGGTCGGCATTACTGCGAAAAGCAGTTGAATATTTCAACAAGTCAATTTCCGTTGACCGGGAAATTAACAGCCTCAACAACCTTCAGCACAGTTATAGGGGGCTGGCAACTGCGGATTCGATGCTGGGCGATATTGAAGGCGCTTACAGCGCTTATATGCAGTATGCGCATATAAAAGACTCTGTGTTCTCAGAAGAGAGTTTGAGGAAGATCGCAAGGGCCGAAATGCAGAAAAAGGAGGAGGAGGATAGCCTTACGCATGCGCAGGAACACCACGATTCTGAATTGAGGTACAGGCAGCAGCGTAACTATACATACGTAGGTATTGCGGGTGTACTCGTGTTGTTGGGATTTTCATTTTTCATGCTCCGGAACAACAAACTACTTAGCAAAGAGAAAAAGCGAAGTGATGACCTGCTTCGGAATATTTTGCCGGCCGACGTAGCAGAAGAATTGAAGGTGACGGGTACGTCAGAACCAAGAGATTTTGACAATGTAACTGTATTGTTTACTGACTTTGTGAATTTTACACAGGCCAGTGAAAAAATGAAAGCCAAGGTGCTAATTGATGAGTTGCATACCTGTTTTATGGCTTTTGACCAGATAACCGCGAAATACGGTATTGAAAAGATAAAGACCATCGGGGATGCCTACCTGGCTGCAGCGGGAGTGCCGATGCCCGACCCGAAACATGCAGAACATGTGGTAGGCGCGGCCATTGAAATAAGAGACTATATGGCCGATAGGTTTGCAAAATTGGGTAATAATACATTCCAGATTCGCATTGGCGTTCATAGCGGCGGCGTTGTGGCCGGTATTGTGGGCATAAAGAAATTCGCTTACGACATTTGGGGCGACACCGTGAACACGGCCGCACGTATGGAGCAGCGCAGTGAGGCCGGCCGCATCAATATTTCAGAGACGACCTATGATCTTGTAAAGAATAAATATACATGCGAATACCGGGGAGAGATAGACGCGAAGAATAAGGGGATGATGAAGATGTACTACGTCAATTAGACAATTTGACAGTCCGACGATTCTACAATGCAGGAATACGGGATCGTCGACGCGATTCGATCGTCAATTGAGCAGATACAAAGGGTGGTTAAAGATACCTGCTCATAATAGCATTAAAGTCCATTAAATAAATTAATCGTACCTTTGCGCTTTAACGCGTGATTCCAACCTTTTAGCACGGCTTGTAACCACACCTTTTCCTCCCGGCATCGTCGGGACATGGCACAGGCAGTTATATTATTAACTTAAAACTATTTAATGACATTTAATGAGCTAAACCTCATAGCGCCCATACTTAAGGCGCTGGAGACAGAG
>CAYNGS010000533.1:0-2859 GCA_964396625.1 uncultured Flavipsychrobacter sp. | reverse complement strand
AGGCTACCCAGAGCCCTTTCATTGAGGTTTGTTTCCCTGGCTACTTTCTGCACGGTTGCACTGCCATCTTTCATAACATCGAAAACGCCATACTGATAGGCGCAAAGCACTGCGCGCGACAACACAAACGATATCTGGGAATGAATGAGCGGAATCGGAACGACATTGCCCTTTATCACCAGCCACTCAACCGGATTTTGCGGAATAGCACCAAGTTTCATAGTAGTTCTTTTGCGTGAATCACTAAATACGAAAAGAACCAATGAATGGTTTTAGCATTTCACGGAAAAAGAAACTAACGAGATGTTAAGCGTTTCTACTCATAGTAATAAGATATTTCAGTATCTTCTCCTGGTCGGTAGAGCTTATTTCTTCCTTACCCTTTCTGTGGGCCTTTTCGGCCATTTTGGGTACTATTTCTCTCCACTTCACCTCATCTCTTGACGATGGCTTCTTGGCAGGGTGGCATTGCGTGCATTTACTTTTGAAAAGTGCACGTCCTTCTTCAAGCTGAGCTACCGTAAGGCCCGAAAATTTTGCGGAGCCACGGTCGGCATCTGATTGTGTTGGCATTGCTAATTTAGCGCTACAAGATGTTAATAACACTACCGATAAAATGACGATCGCTTTTTTCATTGCATTTGATTTGTTGCATGAAATTATTGATTTTTCCGAGACGTAGCAATAACGAAGATCAGTTGGGACTGGTCTCAGCTTTTTGCCTTCACGAGGATGCTCACATCGGCCTCGTCTGACATTGTAAGGGTTTTGCCGCCTATGCCAAAGTCGCTCCGGTGTATGGTGAAGGTTCCTCTGAATTCAGCATTATTGCCGCTTTGGTTAAATTCGAAAGGTATCTCTACTTGCTTAGTTACGCCCTTAATTGTCACGTTAAATGTACCGGTGAACTGATTACCAGCTCTTGATATTTTAGTGGATGATACTTCGATAAGCTTGTATTGGTCTGCATTGAAGTATTTTTCGCCCAGCAGGTCTTTATCTCTTTTGTCGATACCTGTTTTTATGGTTGGTACATCTACAGAGCCCTTCAGCCTGCTTGCTTCCAGCTTGTCCGGGCTGAACTTCAGTTCTGTCTTCAGGCCGGTGAATTTGCCGCTCACATTGATACCTGCGTTTTTGATCTTAAACGAAATGTTGTATTCGTATGCCGTCCATTTTGTTTGCGCGACGACAAACAGGGGGGAAAGGAACAGCAACATGAGGGGCACTAACAATTTTTTTTTCATGGTAGTATGTTTTTCGGCCACAAGTGCCTTGCAACAGCGTGAAAACAAAAACAATGCCGTTAACGGCAACGAAAGGTTAAAACCCGGTTCGGAATAAAGTTCCAACAAACAAACTAATAAATCAAAAAGGGACCCTGCCTCACAGGGCTCCCTTTTGATCTTTGCTGGTTCTATGCAGGTTGCATCGCTGCCACTTTCACAAACTCTGCATTGGCGGTCAGGCTTACTTCTTCTCCCAGCAATATGCCGCCGGTCTCGTTCACCATACCAAAATTCACACCGAATTCCATGCGGTTTATCTTTCCGGTTACAGAGAATCCGGTTCTTGTGTTGCCCCAGGGGTCCTGCACCACGCCGCCATGCTCTACGTTGAACACAACCGGTTTGCTGTTGCCACGCATAGTGAGGATGCCATGCAGTTTGTAGTTTTCGCCGCCGGTATGCTCCAGCTTTGTGCCTTCAAAAGTGAGTTTGGGGTGATTGTCAGCATCGAAAAAGTCCGTAGACCGAAGGTGAGCATCGCGCTGGTCGTTATTGGTCGATATCGAACTGAGGTCTGCCGAAAAGTGAACCTTTGCGGTAGAGAAGTCGTCTCCATCGGTTTCAATGGTCGCATCGAACGTTTTGAAATGCCCCGTTACATTTGATACTAACAGGTGTCTTACTTTAAACAGAATTTCTGAATGTGCCTGGTCCAGTGACCATTTTGTTGTTTCCATATTTGTTGTTTTGTTGCCCGCTGCTGGCGGGCTGGTTAGATTAATTAGTCATTTCATGTTCAGACATTTACCTCTGTTTTACACACACCGTCTGCCGTGCATGCATTGTCTTCTGTATTTGCAATTGTTGCTTGCTGTTCAGTCCAGGCCTGCTGCAGACCATTCAGGAACACCTCTGCCGGCTGGGCGCCAGAGATACCATATTTGCCATCTATCACAAAGAAGGGTACTCCATTTATACCTAAAGCCCGCGCTCTTTCTATGTCGTCGTTCACCACTTCTGCATAGGAATCGGTGCTCAGCATTTCGCCCACTTCTATTGCACTTAGCCCCAGTTCTATGCCTATCTGCAGCAGGGTGTTGTGGTTACTTATGTTCCTGCCATCCGTGAAGTAGGCTTTGAAAAGCATTTCTTCTGCCACATCGCCCTTCCCGTGGGTCTTTGCCAGTTGAATGAGTCTGTGCGCGTCGAATGAGTTGGCAATGACCGCCTTATCGAAATTGTACTCCAGCCCTTCTTTTTTTGCCATGTCGGTCATCTGGTCATGCACCCTTACCGACCAGTCGCGGCTTTGGCCTTTTCGCTCGGCGAGGTAAGTATGTATGTCCTTTCCCGGTTGCGGCTGCATAGCAGCGTCGAGCTGGAAGCTGTGCCATGTTATCTCCACTTTGTCCTTATGGTCAAATTGTTGCAGCGCAGTTTCCAGTTTTCGCTTCCCTATGTAGCAAAACGGGCACATTATGTCTGACCAGATATCGATCTTCATTTGTTATTGTTTTAGCCTTTTTGAAATTCGCCCTTGGCATTGATGGACACCTCGTCGCTTACCATCGAATCGGGGTATGTATCGCCCAGCTTGAAGTCTGCACGCTTTATCTTGCCACTGATCTTG
>CAYNGS010000532.1:0-2867 GCA_964396625.1 uncultured Flavipsychrobacter sp. | reverse complement strand
CCGCAAAGTCCACGTTTATTTGTCCGGTGGTCGTGATAACATCAGTGATACACTTTGCTGCAGTAGACAGTATGTCATCGGCCTTGGCAAAGGCCTGGGTAAAAGGCAGGTTACCAAATTGCTGGCGCAGCTTGTCGTTAGAGATAATGAGTATCGTGTCCACATGCTCACGCATTTTATCAATTCCCTCCTGGGCTTGCTTCATGCGCTTTCTGCCCTCATACGTGAATGGAGTGGTAACAATACCCACCGTAAGTATACCAAGGTCCCGGCATATTTTCGACACCACTGGCGCGCCCCCGGTGCCTGTACCGCCACCCATACCGGCAGTGATAAAGGCCATGCGCGTGTTCACCTTCAGTATCCTCGCTATGTCCTCAAGACTTTCCTCACACGATTGTTTACCTATTTCCGGATTGGCACCGGCGCCCAGCCCCTGCGTAAGATGCGGCCCGAGCTGAACTTTATTAGCTACGGGACTTAACGCAAGCGCCTGTGAATCGGTATTGCACACCACAAAGTCGACCCCCTCTATGCCGAGATTGTGCATGTAATTCACGGCATTGCTTCCGCCGCCACCTACGCCTATCACTTTAATTATAGACGATTGATTTTTTGGGATTTCAAAATGTATCATATCCTATTAATTTGTGGGTTAGTGAATAATTAAGTTAGTTGTGAGTTAGTAAATTATTGTTTGCAAATATTATCCTATTTCCTGGTCGTCCACATCTTCAAACATCTTCATGAACTTTCCTTTAAGCCCGTCAAACAGCCGCTTCACATTCTCATTGCGCTTACGCGCTTTCTGGCGGTTCATCTCAGCCTGCTCCTCGTGGGTCACCCGCGGCTCCTCTACTACAGGGCCTATGGTATCTGCATTTACTATTGGCGCCAGGTCTTCAGCGGTAATATGCATATAGTTGCCGCCATCGCTCGCAAACCGCATCCTGCCGCTTTCGAAATCATGATAACCGCGCAGGATCAGGCCAATACAGGTAGAATACATCGGGTTCATAAGCGACTCGGCATAACCACCTGCAAGATGCTCATTCGGATAACCGATGCGTGCACCCAGTCCGGTAACAAATTCCGTCAGTTGTGTAATGTGCTTCAACTGAGCGCCGCCACCGGTAAGTATGATACCGCCATACAGCCTTTTATCAAGGTCAATCTGTTTCAGATGATATACTATGTAATCAAGGATCTCCTGCATGCGTGCCTGTATGATATGAGCCAGGTTCTTAACAGATATCTCCTTCGGAGGCAACCCTCTCAGGCCGGGTATAGTGATGTAAGCGTTGCCGTTGGCCTCATCTGCCAATGCTGTCCCAAACTGCACCTTCATCTGCTCGGCCTGTGCACGCAGCACGCCAAGTCCGTTGCGTATGTCGTTGGTAATATTGACACCCGCATAAGGGATCACCGCAGTATGCTTGAGAATACCATCATAGAATACAGCCATGTCTGTAGTGCCACCGCCAATATCCACAATGGCAACACCGGCTTCCAGGTCCTCGTCATTCATCACCGCCGCAGCCGAAGCCAGTGGCTGCAGCACGAGGTCGCGGGTAATGAGTTTCGATTTGTCCACACAGCGCTTTATATTCCTGATCGCATTGCGGTCGCCCGTTATGATATGGAAGTTAGCGCCGATCTTCACGCCGCTCATCCCTATCGGGTCCACCACATATGCGGTACTGTCCACAGTAAAGTCCTGCGGAATGATGTCAATGATCTGGTCTCCCGCCGGGATGTATGTCTTGTACTGATCGCGCACAAGCAGCTCAATATCGTCCTTACTTATTTCGGTCTCCACATTCGTGCGCACCCGGTCACCACGGGTTTGCAGGCTTTTTATATGCTGTCCCGCTATACCCACATACACCTCTCTCACTTCCAGGTTCGGATTAGAAAGGATACACCTCTCTATGGCCTGTTCGATAGAGCGGATACATTGCTCGATATTCATAACCACACCATGACTCACTCCCGCCGAGTCTGCGCGGCCTAAACCGAGAATTTCCACTTTACCGAACTCATTTTTTCTGCCGGCAATAGCAACCACCTTTGTGGTGCCTATGTCAAGGCCTACGATAATTGGTTGTTCTTTGCTCATATTGCATTGCGATTTAAAAATTGATTAATGATCTTTTTTTTCGGGATAAACATATTTTGGTGAACCTTGCTTTTTACTTTTCTCTTTATCGCTCTTTGCTTTAGTATCCTTTTTCTTTCCTTTTACCGGCTTCTTTACCTGCTTTTTCTTGTCTGTCTTTTTCGCGGCTTTTTTTGCCACCTTCTTAGCTGCGGCATTCACTACAGGCTTCTGCACCTGCTTCGCTTTCGGCGGATCCTTCTGTCGTGCGGGCACTACCACCGGCCTGGGCGCAAGCACAACTTTCGCGGTGCCATTTATATCCTTTGCAGCAGCCATTCTTAAAGAGTCCTTCTCATCCTTCTTCGCCTCCGACTCCATTATGCTGTTTATCCAGTTCATGTTTACCACTGCTTTGTCTACAGGCCCCTTGTAGGGCAGCGAGGGCGATGCAACTACCTGGCCGTTGTACCTCAGATCCAGCACTTCATATTTATCCCACCCTATGTGGTTCAGTACATTTTTATAAAAGCTAAAGAGGTTATTGAATTTGTCCGCCATTCTCGTTACATCGCCAAATATGATCCGTTGGTCGCCCAGCACGGGCACCAGTTCAAACATACCCACCGAGTCCACTATCACCTGCGATATCTGCGCGCTCCAGAACGAGTCTGCCTGGATCTTTCTTACCAGAGATACAATTTGCATCTTCAGCACGCGGCTTACACTATCATTTTTCAATACCGGGACATTAGTAACCACCGTGGTG
>CAYNGS010000531.1:0-2870 GCA_964396625.1 uncultured Flavipsychrobacter sp. | reverse complement strand
GTGGGGTTGTATAGAAAGCCTTTGTAAAAAGGAAGATTTAAAAACGACTGTTTGAAAGTTTCAACGTTGGTTATTGCCGAGTCACCGGATATTGGCGACGCTTTTAGTTTTTCTGTCGCTGTGTCTTTTACAAGTGTCACGGCTCCCGGTATGCTCAACACATTTTCCACCGACTTAACCGAATCTATGTCTCTTGCCAGGATGGCATAATCGCTAAAAAAAGCAGGCGAAAAAAAATCCTTGGTCTGCACACCGATCACCATCAGGTTGCCGTCTTCGCCAAACTGTTTCCTGAAATTCTGATATTCTATATACTTGGGGTTGTCGGTAGGTACCGCACTGGTAAACTCATAACTGATTTTGACCTGCGACGCATAATAGCCCAATATGCCCGTGCTCGCCAACAACAGGATGAGCAGTGCAATACGGAATTTTATGATAAAAGCGGCTATCTTATGCCACATGCAGGGAACAAGTTAAGTTAAGGGCGCAAAAGTAAGAATAAAAACCCCAAACCCCTAAAGCGGCGCTTTTCTCCGGGCTGGTAAAAAATGAAAGCAAAATGCCCCGTTCCGGGGCTCAAAGAGGGCTATAAAATAATAGGTTAAGTTATTTTTGGCGAGATGCCGGAGCAGACCCAATCGGGTTTTTGGGTTTTACGTATTCCTTATAATTATTGCGTATCCACATTTTCAACTCAAGGTCAGAGGCGGCGCGGGCAAAACTATACTCCATGGGGTAGCTGTTGATGAAAACAAAGACAGAGTCGCCGGTAAATCCTGTTATCGACGTCACTAAAGCAGGGGTATAGCGCGTGTCTATGAATTTTTGCTCCATGTGGTTCTTAAAATTCTCTTTAAATTTTTTGTTTCGTTTGTAACTCCGCGACATTTTCTTCACCGGTGCCCCGATGAGCCCCGTCACGCCGCCACCGTTTGCACTGCTGAATCCCACTTTTACCGGCTTTGTGTTCAGTTCTTTGCTATACATGCTGGTCATTTCCATAGAGTCCTTCTGAAAGGGAGTCAGATTGTGCACCACATGTTCCTGCAGGTTTACATTAAGGGGTTGCAGCTCTACCAGCATCATTTCACCGGGCGTTGCAGCTCTTAGTATGCTGTGGTAGCCCGAGTAAGAGAAAGAAAGGGTATCTCCGGCTTTGGCCCACAGCGAGTAGCTGCCCTGTATATCTGTGTATGTGGCTTGCTGCGTGGTAAGGTTCACAATGGTCGCCGGTGATAAGGGTTTAGCTGTTCCACCGTCCACTACAATACCACTCTGGGTCTGCGCACGCACACTTAAAGCCGCAATCAGGAACAATATAGATACAAGTATACGCAAGCCGAATTAATATTATGTAAATCTAAAAAACCCATAGCAGTATATATGAGGCGCCACCTGTTTTTGGCAATACTTTAAGACTGCGGGGGATATAATAGGGGAATCTGCATCACTCAAAAACAAAAGCGCCCTTGTCTGCTACCGGCCAAATATCCGCACCTGTGCTTACCGCGAGTTTGCCTTGTTGTTTCCGGCTGTAGTTATTTCCAACGACTATAACAGCGGGCGAAAACACTTTTTGTAACTCAGCAAGGTCAGGCTGGCCGGTATAATTGATGACCAGGCAATCCGCATGGAATTGTGCGTCCCCCTTTATTTCCTCGTTTAGTATCACAACCGTTTTTCCGTTTACCTCCCATATTTCGCCGGCTTTTGTACCTGCCTTTGTCCATGCGCGCCAGTTTATATGCGCCGGACCTGTGGCATATGCTATTTTCTTTTCGGTTACGGTGTCGGTTGTGAGCTCGCTGTAAGTTCGGCCCGAAATCAGTTCAACATGGTTGGTCTTGCCAATATTGTACACTACCAGCCGCTGCTGGTGCAGCCGCTGCCACTCATCTGCACAAAATGATAAAAACAGCAGGCAGCAAGCTGTCAGTCCCACAAACAATCCCTGCTTTTGCTTTTTCATGAAAAACAATACTATCCCGGTAATGGTGACGTACAGGCACACTAACTCCAGCCCGGTCAAAACAAGATAGTGAAACGAGACAGGGTTCATGCTTTGCAGTCGCACTACTATGTTGTCAAATAAAGTTACGATCCACACGGTGCAGATGCCAATGCACTTCGCCGCAAGCGGCAAGAAACTCAGCAAAACAATTGCTATGCCCAACACCAATACCAGGCCCATAAAAAGGTAGGCGAGAACATTGGCAACAATGAACAAAAGCGGGAACGTGTGAAAATAATAGACCACAAGCGGCGCTACGAGCACTTCGGCTGCGATACTTGCTGCAACTGTGCCCCATAACAAACGGCCTGGCTTATGCACCGGCGACAACCATTTGTACACAGGCATGTAGAACAGTATCAGCGACAACACGGCGGCGAATGACAACTGGAAGCCGACAGAGAAAAGCCACATGGGTTGCGCGCACAACAGCACGAAAGCTGTGGCAAATAAAGTATTGAGGCTGTTGTTGCTTTTTTGCAGCATTACAGAAAATGCCAGCAAGGAAAACATGACCGCCGCCCGCACTGCCGATGGCGGCGCTCCGGCCATCAGCACATAAAACCAGACTAGCGGCAGCGCCACGGCATACCTGATCCACAGATGTTTCTTATCCTTCAGCCACCAGAGCAGAACGGAAATAACCAGGAAGAAAATGGCCACATTGCCGCCCGAAATGGCAATGATATGTATGATGCCCGTTTCGGAGTAAGATTGGCGCAGCTCCTCGTCCAAGTTCACCTCGTCTCCCAGCAGCATCGCCTGTATAAGGCCCTTTGTTTTTGCGTCCGGCAAATATTTATCCAGTTGCGTCATGCACCAGTCGTGCGACCGGTCTATAACGGCCATACCGGCG
>CAYNGS010000530.1:0-2880 GCA_964396625.1 uncultured Flavipsychrobacter sp. | reverse complement strand
GCACTTGCTGTTCTGGTTATCGCTGGTGCCGTTTGCTACCGGGTGGATGGGCGTAAATAATTTTGACAGGATCACCGTTGCGGTATACGGCGGTTTGCTTATAATGAACGGTGTGGCTTATACTATGCTATCAAAAGCAATAAAAAGAACACATACTGAGGAGACTGAACTTACGATAGCGGTGGAAAAGAGCAATGTAAAGGGACTAATCTCTCTTGTACTTTACGGTGCATCTATTCCCATAGCATTGTTTGTGCACCCCGCCCTTTCGGCCGGACTGTTTGCCGTGGTGTCCATAATGTGGATCATACCAAGCAGGGACATAGAAAAAGCCTTGGAAAATATGGACAAGAAGTAGCAGCTTATTGTTTTGTAAACCGGATAAAACTGCGTTCTTCATTTTGACCCTGCAGCTCCAAAAAATACACCCCCGTCGGGCAACTACTGCTGTTTATAACGTTGGTCCCTTTTACCAGGTTGCCCGCAAGGATAGGCTGGCCTACTGAATTCAATACCCGGAATGCCGTTGGAGCCTCTATGTCGTCAACGTACAACATACCTGTTGTGGGGTTAGGATAGACATCGCATCGCAAGGTGCTGCTCATATCTTTAACGGAACTGGTAACAAACGGCTTATTGGCGGTGTATAATGATGCCGGGATAGAATCAGTGGTCTCACACGAAATAAAAAAGCGGCTGTCGGACAGGTAAGCGACACCCTCGGTCTGCCACTCCTTCCCGCTTCCGATCTCTATCCTGCGTTTGTTGCCTGAGAAAAACATAGTGCCCTGAAAGTTGTATAAAAACCATAGAAATGAATTGGTATGGCCGCTCAAGTATCCTATCAACACCACTTCATTGGTTGCCGCATCATAGTCGGCGCCTGTAATAAGGCCATTCACATTGTAGCCTGAATAGGGTGTGAGTGGATATGTGCCGGGCGTTTTCGGCATCCTGTAAACCCGTGTCTGATAGTCGCCCCTGTCTTTTGTAAATATATACAACGAGTCGCCGACAGAAATGAGCGCTTCGCAATCGAAATTATGTGTGCCGCTGGAAGCGAAGCTAGTCTGATCGGTATAAGAAAACGATATCGCCTGTGCATTAACATGAACCACTGATGCACCGGTAATGTCAGCCTTAGCGATCTTTAGCACTTTCAGGTCTGTCCGGGTTCCATCGTTATTGCCGTGGTCACCTATGTAGATGTAGTCGTTGTCGGCGGTTATATCTTCCCAGTCTATGTTGGGGTAGTTGTCTATAACAACCGTTTGCAGCGTATGGCCATCGGTGGTGTCAATACTATAAATTTCGGGGGGATTGCCGCTGTCGTTGTGCGTCCATAATTTTCCATTTGTCCATACCAGACCCGACGACTCAGTAATTATTGGAGACAAGGCGCCTCTCAGTGCAGCCGTGCAGTGCGTAATGGGATAAAGACAGGAGCCATCATTTATTGTGGCCGTTGGATTGTAATTTGTAGCCGTCGGATCGGTACAACCCGATTGCGCATCAGCAGATTTTGCGATAAGAAAACAGCAAAAAACGGAGAGAAAATATATACTTTTCATTAAAATTTAAGAATAAGCCGATAAAGTTATAATCGCGCCACCCTACTAACGTAAATAAACCATTATCAAATTGTTACTTAACCATTCGGCGACATAATGGCCTGAACAAAAATTTTTTGATAATGCAGTTAGATAGTGAGCACCCGCTTCCATTTCATATTTTTTGCATACCGCACCGGTGTAATGTTCTATGACCACGGCGAATTTTCGTATTTTGCGATGTTAAAAGTTGAGCATGGTTGTTGGTAATGGAATGATAGCAAAAAAATTTGCGGGATATGCAGATGATGACAATTTCATAATTTTCGCGTCCGGAGTATCGAATTCGAAGAGTTCTGACCAAAATGAATACCTGCGAGAGTTCACGCTACTGAAAGAAACGATTGCCGCCTGCAGTGACAGAACGCTCGTATACTTCAGCACTGCCAGTATTTATGATCCGAGCGAGGGCGGATCTGACTACATCAATCACAAAAAGCATGTAGAACAATATATCGAATCGAACGTAAAAAAATATGTTATTCTCCGGGTTTCAAACGTTGTCGGCAAGTCGACCAACCCAAATACTATTTTTAACTATTTGATTCGTCATATAATTGAGAAAACAAATTTTGGCCTCTGGTTGAATGCATCAAGAAATCTTATCGACATTGATGATCTCTTCAAGGTTGTAGATCATTTGCTTCAGAATAAGTTGTTCTTAAATACTATTGTAAATGTAGCCAATCCGAAAAACTACCGGATCAAAGAAATGGTGGAAGCAATAGAGCTATGCTATGGTAAGAAAGCCAGTTACATCCCCATATTTAAAGGCTGCGACTTTGCGATCGACATTTCAGCAATACGCCCGGTTTTCGAATCACTGAAGATCGATTTTGGCGATGACTATCTTAAAAAGCTGCTGCTCAAATACCACTCATAGGAAATGAACTATAAACAGTCGATCTTAAAGAGAAATACTGAGTTATTCTTAATGTCGCCGTTCGTGCTTTTGGGAAAGGTGGCCGGGAAAATATTTAAGTTAAAGACGAGGCACAGCATATTTCTGTTTTTCCCGACTGCAGATATTGGCGGCTCAATAAAAGTAAATGCAGATATTGCAAATTGCATCAAAGATGCCCGCCCCCTGATCATTTTTTCTAAAACACCCAAGGACAACGGCTTAAGAGCGCTGTACGATATAGATGGCGTGCGGATCATTGACGTTCATAAATATGTTGACAAAAAGCTTTTTCATTTCGTCAATTTTTTTTTCAGGGGTGTAATAGCGTCCTGGATCAATGTGGCAGAGCGGCCGGTGGTATTTGGC
>CAYNGS010000529.1:0-2884 GCA_964396625.1 uncultured Flavipsychrobacter sp. | reverse complement strand
AATATCAGTGCGATGAGACTGGGCAACGGCTTTTTGCTGCGTGTGTTGCTGGAATCTTTTTTCCCGCGCCTTGAATATACACTGAGAACGAAGTCGAGGATAAAGCGGCGAGACATTATACTACCTGAAGTGTCGGCCAATGTTGATAATTCGCTGGTATCGCTGTACAAATACAACAACATATACAATGTGTGGCGTGAGTCTGTATACGGTGTGCATATACCGCACCTGGTGCACTATGACGACAGGAATGCGATGGCATATAGCATAGAAGGGCGTATGCCGTTTCTCGATCATCGTGTGGCCGAGTATGTGGCCAAAATAAGGCCGTGCGACTTTTTAAAGAACGGGAAGCGGAAGTACATTTTGAGGGAATCGTGCAAGCAATACCTGCCGGATGTAGTGTATGACCGCATAGACAAGATAGGGTTCTACACACCGCTCGTTAACTCGCTGAACGGTGACAAGGGATGGATATCGCCCCAACTTGTAAAAAATGATCTGCTGACTGCGGCGCATACCGATGAGCTGCAGCATAAACTTAAATCGAATACGCTAGGTGTCAATGACGCCCTGCATATCTGGAGATGCCTGTCTGTAAATATCTGGATGAACGAATATAATGTCAAACAAATCAATCATGCTCATTAACTTAGAGCAAAGTTTCCGGCGACTTTAAAGCGGCAAGGCGCTAAAGATTGATAAATAACGGCTGATGTTAAACGTAATATTCTTATTGATCTATGGCTTTGGTGCAGGATTTCTTAACGGTGCCGGGCTTTTCTCCCTACTTACTTTTCATTTTGCTGTTTTGTTCGTGCAGCACATCATGAAAAAGAACAGTGTGATCACACCGCTGTTCATCTATTATGCGGGTGTAATAATTGTGAATATTGCTAACCTGGTGCTGATATCGAAAGTGGCTGCAGGGACCAATAAAACGTACGTTTACATAATCCCGAAATACATTGATGATGCTGCGCAGATATGGTGTGTATCCTGCACAGCGTTTATAATGGGCTATAACTGGACTAAAGACAGGGCGCTACCCTCTATAGCAGTGGAGATCAAAAAACGGAAAATATTACAAAACCTCTTTTGGATACTCATCGCTTTAAACCTGCTCACCATTGTTGGCTATGGCGTAAACCTCAGAGGCAACCAGTTCGGAAAAATATTCGGACTGCTGAACTCGATAAGCATACTCTTCTTTGCCCGGCTGTGGGCAAAGGAAAATAACAAGACATACCGCTCTTATGCCCTGATATTGTTTGTTATTGAGACCTACATTGCTCTGATCTCCTCTTTCCTGCGGTTCGAGCTTATATTGCCGACCTTTTACCTGTTCGCAGGCTACTTCATCGGCAAGGGCGACATAAAAATTATATTTACTTACCGGATCATTCCACTGCTGGTAGTCATTGCAATTTATGCCAGCGTATTCACATCGCTGCAAAATAACCGGTCGAATTTCATCAGTGTCTTCAACGAAGATGGGACGACAAGTCAGAACGAAAACTCATCTGCGCTGTTGGACAGAAGCGCCAACCTGGCGCAACTAACGAATATTGTGAACCTTGTGAAACGAAACGGGTTCTACGAAGGGCGCGCCTCTGCGCCAATCGTAACGGCACTTATACCGAGGGCGCTGTGGCCGGACAAGCCACTCATTCAGCTTGGGGCGTGGTTTGCCCTGGAAATCGGAGTTGCCTACAAGGGAGTGGGTGGGAGGAGTAATAACTCGATAAACATGACGGTGGCCGGCGAGCTATTTCTCGATTTCGGCTGGGCGGGTGTGCTCATCGGCAGCCTGCTGTTCGGCGCCTTTTTTGCTGTATTATGGAACTCCACGAAATTCTATATGTCGGCAAATAACATAACCGGCACAATTTTCGGAGGGTACTTGTTCGTGTTGTCCATAGGCGGGTATGGAGATCTGCAAATTGCCATTACCCTGTTATCTACCTACCTGATCTTCTGGTTCATTAAAAAGATGTCGGGTTCTTTATCGCTTTGAGATCATTCTTTCCTTCGGGAGTATGTACCTATTTTCTGGGCCAGCCTGTGCGAGGGATACTCTACAAGCAGGTAGACAACGTAGGCCATCGCTATGGTAAGCACAATGTATGCAACATAAGTGTATTGGTTATAAGGCAGGAAGGCAGCTATGATCAGGAAGCATAGCTCGTGACATATATACAGTGAGTATGAGAATTTGCCGAAATACTCGAACAGCCTGACGGGCTCATAAGTCCGGTGGTAAATGATTTCTTTTTCGAGCCATACATACAGCAGCAAGGCAAAAATATTCAGCGACAAAATGCAGCTGACAAACCAGTGCGCAGCGAGCGCCAGAATGACCATGCTGGATGCATAGACCAGTAATCTGTAGGCATAGATCGTCGCCGTACTTACTGAGTAACTGAGCTTATCGATATTATCTGCCAGCAGCACGCCCAGCAGCCAGCAAGGCAGGCCAACCAGCCATGTAACAGAAACACCCAGATGCCAGTAGTTGATATTATAGTTAAGGTCTTTCTGATAATAAAGCGACAAGAGATTGTCCTTGTTCAGCAATAATATGGCCACAGACGAAACAAAGAATGACAAATACACCTTCCATTTCCAGCTTATTTTTATTTTAAAAAGAACCGGATACAGTGTGTAATAAATAAGCTCACAATAGAGGCTCCAGATAGGTATCTTTTCAAAGTAATGAAAGTAATTGGCTATGCCGCCGACCACGATCAGCGGAATGCCGATCCGCAGCCAGCGCCTTAGCAAAAAATTGCCCACGCTGAAGCGCTCTTTATGCCGGTAAGGGTAATGTATGACAAAACCGGATATCACAAAAAATGCTATCACCGCAGCAACTCCGCAGAAC
>CAYNGS010000528.1:0-2888 GCA_964396625.1 uncultured Flavipsychrobacter sp. | reverse complement strand
AGAATACAACCTGGTGATACTAAACGGAGTCACCCGGATCGACGACAACCTCGGTAAATCGCTTAACGATGCTTTGCAGCAAGGCCAGAGCATTTGCATCTTCCCGGGCAGAACAAATAATTTTCAGTTTTTTAATGACGGGTTAAAGCTGGCCGGTGACATACAAATAGCCGGGGTGGATACCTCGGTGCAGACGGCCAGCTCGCTGCAACAGGGCAGTGCATTAGTAAGGGATCTTTTTGAGAAGATACCAGAGAACGTGCAACTGCCGGTAGCCAACTGGCATTATACCATCAGCGCGGGCTTAAGTGCAAACCAACAGTCGATACTGAGCTTCCGGAATGGCGACCCCCTGCTGGCAAGGTACACACCATCTGCCGGGAAACTTTATCTGTGCGCTACCTCGGCCGACCTGCAATCCGGCAATTTCCCGGGCA
This sequence comes from uncultured Flavipsychrobacter sp., assembly GCA_964396625.1. Classification (GTDB taxonomy): domain Bacteria; phylum Bacteroidota; class Bacteroidia; order Chitinophagales; family Chitinophagaceae; genus Nemorincola. The sequence goes on along the minus strand of CAYNGS010000528.1, from coordinate 2,451 downwards.
GCTATTTTTTTACGCCCTTCCTGTATGAGATGGCTATTCAGAGCGGCAGCAGCAATATTTATGCGATCACTGCGGGCGCGCAGCAACCGGTGTACCTGGCTTTGGCAAATGTTTCAGAACGAAACACAGTACATGTGTATGGCAAGGGCATAGATGTAATACCACCGCAGCGCCCCGATGGTGCGGGCCTGGACGTATTTGTAGACCAGGTGATGCAGCAACCCGGTTTTTATTCGCTCAGTGCGCCGGGCAGTGATACCACGCAGATAGCACTGAACCAGGACAAACGGGAATCACAACTCGATTTTAGAGACATTGCCGCGTTAAAAAATGAATGGAAGGGTGATAATGTGAAGTGGCTGAGTATTAACGATAGTGGCAGTATAGCCGATAATGATAATAACGGGGGCTTTCCGCTATGGAAAGTTTGTGTAATTTTAGCTCTTGTAATGCTCGCGGCTGAAACTTTTTTACTTGCCAGGCCCCAGGTGGCCATAGCATAGCAAACGGCTTATCAACCGCGTTTTCATCCTGCAGCAGCATCTATACCACGTTCTTTTTGACTTTTGACTTAAATTGAAATTATCAGCAAGATGCAGGTGCACATTCGTAAAGCCAGGGTAATAGATCCGCAATCGGGTTTTCATGATAAGGTAGTGGACATTCTTGTGGTAGACGGGATCATTCAAAATATTGGCGCCTCAGTTAGTTCTAAGTCAGCGACGGTGATCGAGGCCAAGGGCTTGTGCGTAAGCCCCGGCTGGGTTGATGTGTTTGCAGATTATCGTGAACCGGGCTTTGAACAGAAGGAAACAATAGCCAGCGGACTTGCCTGTGCAGCAGACGGCGGATTTACCGATGTGTTGCTTGCGCCGAATACACAGCCCGCCCTTAGCACCAAGTCGATCATACAATTTGTTCTCGGGAAGGCGAAGGGCAATGTGGTGAACCTGCACCCGATAGGCGCAGCAACGCAGCAAACCGAGGGGAAGGACCTGGCTGAAATGCTGGACATGCGCGACAACGGCGCTGTTGCATTTTCTGACGGGTGGAGACCTGTTCAGCAAAGCAACCTGATGCTTAAAGCGCTGGAATACGTAAAGGCATTCCATGGCACAATGATCCAGGTGCCAGTTGACGGATCGCTTGCCGCAGGTGGCCTTATGAACGAAGGCATAATATCTACCGGATTGGGGATGGCCGGCATACCCTCATTGGCTGAAACGATCATTGTGCACCGGGATATCGAGTTGCTGCGGTACACGAATTCAAGACTTCATCTCACAGGTATCTCTACGGCAGAATCAGTGGCAATGGTACGGAAGGCTAAGGCCGAGGGACTTGCCATAACGTGTTCGGTAACCCCATACCACCTGGCCCTGACAGACGAGGCGCTGACTGGTTATGACAGCGTTTACAAAGTATCTCCCCCGCTGCGCACCGAGGCAGACAGGATGGCGTTGATCGCAGGATTGAAGGATGGCACGATCGATTGTATTGCGTCGCATCACCGCCCGCAGGAGTGGGATGCCAAAGCAAAAGAGTTTGAATATGCTGCAGACGGAATGGCTATCCAGGAGATAGCGTTCAATGTGCTGTGGGAGTCCGTCAGCAAGTACATAAGTGTGGAGCGCCTCGTGGAGGCGATAGCTATTATACCCCGGGATATTTTCGGCCTTGAGGGGCAGGAGATCAAAAAAGGGAGCAAGGCGTCCTTGACATTATTTACCATAAACGGGCACCATACTTTGGACCCGGGAAGTGTAAAGTCAGCAAGCCGCAACAATCCCTTTATCGGTAATCTGCTCAGCGGCAAGGTGATCGGCATCCTCAACAATAAACAAATTCACTTAAATAAATAAAACATGGAAAAGAAGAACACACATATTATGTACGGCTTGTTTACCGGTATCGCAATGGTGATCATTGGCCTCATTATTTACCTTGCGGGGGCCGCCTTCAAACCCGGAGTTCCCTACATCGCGTATATTCCTTTTTTGGTAGGGATCATCCTGAATGCTGTTGCATTTTCGAAAGCCAACGATGGGTTTGTGACCTTTGGTAACGTCTTCGGCAGTTGCTTTAAAGCAACGATGATCGTCACCCTGGTGATGGTAGCGTGGAGCCTGCTGTCAATGACCATATTTCCTGAGATGAAAGAAAAGGCCATAGAGATGGCACGGGAGCAAATGGCCAAGAACCAGAAGATGACCGACGAACAGATCGACACCTATATAGCTATGACCAAGAAATATTGGAACGTATTTCTGATAGCGGGCGCTATTTTTGGCAACCTATTTTATGGTGTGATCTTTTCACTTATCGGGGGCGCAGTAGCAAAAAAGAATGGTGCGCCGCCGGTTACGTCAGATAATTTCTAAGCATCGCCGGTTTCAAATAATATTGTTAAATTTAATAGGACAGGGCCTTCCTGTTGCCAAATGCCGTGAG
>CAYNGS010000527.1:0-2890 GCA_964396625.1 uncultured Flavipsychrobacter sp. | reverse complement strand
CACCAGCGCCACATCGCTAAACAGTTTTCCAAAAGGGTTGCCAACAAACGATTGTATCTTGTAGTTGACAGCAACAGACCTGTACTTCCACCCGTCTGCATCTTTAAACACCTGTATCCCCGATTGCGCTTTGTCGGTGAACACGGCACCCGCCGTATCTGCAGGCATGCTTTCACTGATATGTTTCACAGGCTTTTGCCTCGCGGTGCATCCTGCCAACAGCGCTATCGGAACAATAACAAATATCAGTCGGTTCATAAAGCTTGTTAAGTTTTCGGCCGCAGGAATCGGCAATTTTTGATTGCCGTCTTATCACATTAAAAGTAAGTTATTTAGTTCGAAACACGAGGTCTGAAAAACGAACAGGCCTCCGCGTCGGAAGCCTGCCAAGAGAGTAGTCCCATCTGGATTCGAACCAGAACAAACAGAACCAAAATCTGTTGTGCTACCGTTACACCATGGGACTGGATCGTGTAAGGGAGCGCAAAGGTAACCATCCTTTTAAAATATCCCAAATCAATTTTTAATGTAGTTCTACACCCGCGGTGGGTAAATATTCATTTGTTTTTGACTGTTCATTGGCATTCGCAATGCGCTTTTTGTTTTAGGTTTGCAATCAATTTCAATTATAAGAATTTCCCGGTATGGCAACAGCGGCAAACCCGCGTCAGTACATCATTAGCTTTATATTTATAGGCGTAGCGTCTGTGATATTGCTGCGGCTTTTTTTTCTGCAGAATTTCGAAGCGAAATACAAGATACTTGCCAATGACATAGCGATCTATAAAAAGGTGGTATACCCGCCTCGCGGAGCAGTATTGGACAGGAAGGGCAAGACGATATTATCAAATACCGTCATTTATGATCTTATGGTCACGCCGCGCAACATTCCCAAGAGCTTCGATACAGCACAGTTTTGCGCCGCACTCGACATAGATAAGACCACCTATGTAAACATCATGAGGCGTGTGCAGGAACGCAACATCGACGTGAGGCAGAGCCCGTTTATGGAGCAACTGAGCCAGGAACAAACGGCCAGGTTCCAGGAAAACGCTTACATGTTCACACCGGGATTTGAATTGGTGGAGCGCAATATCAGGGAGTATGAGGAGGCGTGTGCCGGCATAGTACTGGGCTACATCGGCGAGGTGTCGCCAGAGATGCTGAAAAGGCCAAGATATGCCTCTTACCGGCAGGGCGACTATGCAGGCCTCAGTGGCCTTGAGTTACAATACGAAGAAGTACTGCGCGGGCAGCGGGGCGTTCACTACCTGGAACGGGATAAATTCAACCGTCCCCGCGATCCCTACAAAGGTGGTATACTGGACAGCCAGGAGGTCTCAGGCAAGCAACTCGATCTTTACCTCGATGCCGATCTGCAGGAGTATGCGGAGAAGCTGATGAAGAACAAGATAGGCAGTGTTGTTGCCATTGACCCGCAAACAGGAGGCATATTGGCCATGGTAAGCAGCCCCACTTATGATCCTAATCTGTTAAGAGGGCATGACCGTGCAAAAAACTATGCAGCGCTCTACCGCGAGGCCACGCGCCCGCTATTTAACCGGGCCACGCAGGCTATGTATCCACCCGGGTCCACTATAAAACCCTTTACCGGGCTGGTGGCGCTTAATGTAGGCGCTATTAAGCCTTCGTACGGTTTTCCATGCCGCGGCAAGTACACACTCTGCAGCAGGTCCATAGCATGTGAGCACAAGGATGCAGGCCATGCAGCAAATTTCCGGCTGGCGCTTGCCCACTCCTGCAACTCGTATTTCTGTCACGTATTCCGGCTCACCATCGACTATGAGAAGTTCAATAGTGTGAAAGAAGGTTTACAAATCTGGCATAACTATTACAGCAGCTTCAGCTTCGGCAGGCCGACAAATGTTGACATACCGTTTGAACGCGGTGGTGAGGTGCCGGACAGTGCTACCTATAACAAGATGTACCACAACTCATGGAATTCCTGCACCGTGGTATTTGTAGGCATGGGGCAGGGCGAACTGCTGCTGACGCCGCTGCAGATGGCAAATGGCATGTGTATCATTGCCAACAAAGGTTATTATTATACACCTCACTTTGTGCGTGCCATTGGCAAGAACCCGAAGGACAGCCTGCTGAAAAAATACCTTGAAAAACATGTGGTGCTTAATATTCCGGACAGTACCTTCAATATTGTGCAGCAGGCCATGGAAGATGTGGTGGAGAGTGGTACTGCCTCCGCCGTCAAAATAGAGGGTATCACTGTCTGCGCGAAAACGGGAACCGCTGAAAACAAAGCTATAGTGAACGGAGAGGTCATCAAGATGCAGAATCACTCCATGTTCGTGGCATTTGCCCCCAGGGAGAATCCGAAGATAGCGATATCCGTTGCCATAGAGAACGCAGGTTTTGGGGCCGTGTGGGCCGCACCTATAGCCAGCTTGCTTATCGAAAAATATCTTAAAGACAGCGTATCTGTAAAACGAAAGGATATGGAGGAGAAAATGCTGAAGGCAAACCTGATAAACAAATATGTGTACACTATAGATTCTGTGTTGCGGCTACATGATGCCGAGGTGTACCGGGCAAGGATGGAGCGTCGCCGAGAGGAGGAGAGCATGAAAAAGGCAGATGATTCAGCTATGTTCATGAGATGGGTGGATGACCGTTTAAGAAAAAAGTAAAAGAGAAAAATTATAATGAGCTCATTAAGAAAGGCATTGTTTTACAGGATAGACGGCATAGTGCTGCTGCTTTATGTGCTGCTGGTGACGGTGGGCATAATGGCGGTGTTCTCTGTAGAGCATCGCACGACAGACGTTTCGCTTATTATGATGAACAAAAGCTACATGAAACAGCTGGTATGGTTTGGCTGGTCTTTGCTTTTGGGTTTTGTGATCCTGCTTAC
>CAYNGS010000526.1:0-2894 GCA_964396625.1 uncultured Flavipsychrobacter sp. | reverse complement strand
GTTGCAGCCCTTAAATCCATCCAGTGATAATTGGGTAGCTCCCTCGGCATTTTTACTGATCCGCTGCTCCATCTTTTTTTCCAGGCTGTGCTGCTGTTCTCCTTTTTTTACCCCATAACCCGCCTTGCCCACGTCCATGGGCTCATTATCATTTTGCAGCGGATAGCTAATGCTGAATTCGGCATCTTTCTTTCCGTTGGTGTCAATAGACACGGTCATCCCTTGTTTCAGTATTTTCATTTGGGTCATCTCATCGCCTGTCTCCATTGTAATATACAGGTTCCGCCTGTCGTTAGACGTAGCATAGGCCACCATGGCCTTGGCATCATAATTCGGGTATGGCGATGGCCAGTCCTTACTGTCGCCGTCTATAACTATCGGCTCTGATTGCCACGTACCCGGCATCATATCGTGCGATTTGCCGGATTTTTTAGAACTGTTGCAGGAAAAAAGAATGATTGTAGCAGCAAGACAAATAAACAAATAAAATTTATATGGCATAGAAAAAACGAATATCGGCAAAGTAACAGCCTAACAGAATAACAACTATATTATGAAAGATAAAAATATGCTAAATAATCTGCCCGTTTACCAACCTATGTGAGTAAAACCCTGTCTTATTATTAATGTAGTTAATCTTATTCAATAATAATTATTATCTTACGATTAATATAGACCAGTAAAATGTTCAAAAGTTAATGCTGCCCCTATGAGAAAACCACTCTTTATTCTTACCACGCTGTCTTGTTTCCTGTTACCTGTGCTATTAAACGCCCAGATTACGGTTACACCCGCTGCAACGGCTGCAGCATTAGCGGCCAAACTGACCGGCCCGGGCGTTATTGTCATAGCCCCTACACTAACGTGTGCCAGTAACGCTAACGGGATTTTTTCAGGAACGTCAAGCTTAAGCTTTGATAGTGGTATAGTGCTTACCAGCGGGCAAGCCGCCTCAGTTTTACCGGCGGGCCCCGGCAGCGCCGTTGGCGTCAACAATGTTACGGGCCTGCCGGCAAGTTCGGTAGCCAATTTTAGCACTGCCAATGGTACACCTGGCGACCCGTCATTAACCGCGTTATCCGGACACCCTACCTTCGACGCGTGTGTACTTGAATTCGACTTCCGGCCGGCTGGCGACACCGTTAAGTTCAATTATGTGTTTGGCTCTGAGGAGTATGGTAGTTTTACCTGTTCTAACTTCAATGACGTGTTCGGCTTTTTTATTTCCGGTCCCGGCTATGTAGTTCCTAAGAACATCGCCCTGATTCCCGGCACTGCTATACCTGTGTGTATAAATTCTGTGAATTGTGGCCCAACGGGAGGCAATACACCCGCCCTTTGCAATGCTATAACCGGTCCTGGCTCACCTTATTGCCCCTATTACGTCAACAACTCAACAGGCGTCACGATCAACTACTACGGGATGACAACAACCCTGACCGCGATAGCAGCAGTGACACCGTGTGATACCTACCATTTGAAGATAGGTGTGGCTGATGCCAGTGACGACGTCCTTGATTCAGGTGTATTTATAGAAGCAGGCAGCCTCACTTCTACAGGTATTCACGTATCTCCGCAAGGCATCAATCCCTTAGATACCGGCTTTACTGCTCAGTACTGCATCAGGGGGTGTAATCCCGGAAAGTTCACCTTTAAACGTACCGGAAATCTGGCTGACTCATTAACTATTCACTATCTTATAGGAGGTACGGCCGTTAACGGGTTTGATTATGCCACAATTGCGGACAGTATCATCATGATGCCCACAGATTCAACTTATATATTGTACATAAACGGCCTGGTTGTTCCTCCTGCCGGACCAAAAACAGTTGAGTTATATATTCTCGGCCCCTATTCCTGCGGTGGCGTACCGATAATCATAGATAGTGCTGCTTTGACCATTTACGATTCATTCTATGTGCATATTAATACATCCGATACAGTGATCTGTACCGGGCAGGATGTGTTCATCAACACCTCCGGCGCGCCCCACCTCGTTTATCTCTGGTCGCCCTCCGGTACCCTCGACAACGACACCCTGCTGAGCCCAACAGCATCGCCTACCATTACTACTACTTATACTGTATCGGCAATCTTCCCCGGCGCTGGCTGCCATGCATCACATGCTACTATAACCATCAATGTTGTGGTACCTCCCACGCTATCCGTCGGGCCGCCCATACAGAAAACGTGTATGAATGTGCCGCTTCAATTGGGCGTAAGTGATCTGCCGACCGGTATAGCATATGTGTACAGTTGGTCGCCGACCACTTATCTCAATAACGCCACGATCGCAAATCCGGTCGTTACGCCCGGGGTCGCGGGAGATTTCGAATACTATGTCACCTCTGCGCCGCCGGCTCCCGTGGTCAATTGCAGCAGCACGGACTCTTTCCTGCTGCATGTGCTGCCAAATGACTTTACACTATTCAACCAGGATACCGGTGTTTGCTTCCCTCCTGGAACCTACCAGATGCGTGTAGATGGCGATACGGAGTTTACCTATCATTGGAGTCCTGCTGTTGGCGTTTCTAACATGTATATTACCGAGCCGCTCATTTCGCCACCCGGCACCGGAAAATATTTTATCACCGCATCCTACCCCGGTTGCCCCGATATGGTGCATAGCATCGCCTTCAGCGTTGAGCATCCGCAGGTGTTTATTCCGTTAAAGGATACTACTTTCTGTATTACGCTGCCTATTTCAATTCCGGAGATAGTTACGCCGGCAGACTCGCCCTACACACTCAAGTGGACGCCGGGAACAAACCTGTCTGATTCTACAATCATCAATCCTTCGTTCTATTCGAAGGTGCCGGGAGATTATAAATACATACTCACCGTAACAAGCGGATTGGGATGCTGGAGTGCAGATAGTGTCACCTACCACTCTG
>CAYNGS010000525.1:0-2901 GCA_964396625.1 uncultured Flavipsychrobacter sp. | reverse complement strand
GCTGTTTGCCGAGGTCATACTTTAGCATGCTAAATTCGTCAGGTGAGATTACATTTTTATCCAGCAGCATCATAGTCGATGTGAGGGCGCCGAGGGGTGTGCGCAGATCGTGCGAAAGCACGGAGAACGTTTTGTCTTTGAATCGGTTCAGCTCTTCCAGCCGTGCAGCCTGTTGCTGTATCTCTTCCTTCTGTTTTAAAATCTCTTCTTTGTTTCGTTTTTCATACGACCTGCCGCGATAAAGGATTATACTGATGACAATAAGCAATGCCACACCGATCACCAACGCAATGGTAACCACCCTTTGCTGTTCATTCCTGCCCTTGGCGATGACCCCGTCCTTCTCCAGAAGTTCTATCTGATGCTGCTTTTTTCCGAGCTCATAGTCAAACTGTAGCTGCTGGATCCGCTTATTGCTTTGCTCATTATTGAGGCTGTCGCGGTAATCGTAATAGATTTTGTGATACTTCAATGCATTTGTGTAGTCATGTGCCTGCTCATACGCACTGCTCAGTTGCCCGGCCACATCAAATATCGTCTGCTTCATCTGCTTGACTTTCGCCAGGCCAATGGCCTGAACGAGTGTGTTGATACCGTCTTTTATCTTTCCCTGTTTAATAAGTACATTACCAATGCCCGCCTCGGCGGTAATGATAAAGGATGTGTCCTTTATCTCCTGGTTCTGTTTCAGCAGTCTTTTGTATTTGGATAGAGCGGTGTCGTACTCGCCCAGTTGGACGTATTCATCAGCAAGATTGCCGAGGCACGAATTGATCCAGGTGTTGTCTCCCATTGACTCTGCCATGGCCAGACCCGAGTTATAAGCTGCAAGCGCATTTTTATGATCCTTCATCTGCGCATAGATCACTCCTATGTTGACCATGTTCGAAAAGATCACCTCCTTATCTGTAATTCCCTTAGTTATCGGCAGGCTTTTATTCACATATTCAAGGGCTTGTTTGTAGTCGCCCATCATGGAATACACGTTTGCAATGTTCACGAGCGTCATTGAAATACCGCTGTTATCGTTTCTTTTTTCAAATGTCTTCAGCCCCTTCAGATAGTAGTTTATAGCTTCGGCATAGCTTCCCTCATCTGTGTAGATACCGCCAATATCTATCAGCCCAAGGCCTTCGGATTTGAGATCATCAATCTTGCGGCTGGCAGCTATGGCTTTGTTGTAACATTCGATCGAGAGGCTGAACTTTGTATCGCGATAGTAGATATCGCCCATATAAAGCAAAGTGTGAGCCTGCCCCTTTAGATTGCCGGTCTTTTCGTAGTAGTCAAGTGCCTGCTGATAGTTAGATAAAGCTTTGGCGAATTCATCTTTATGGAGCGCAACAAGCCCGAGCTGTGAAGAGCTGTAGGCAATGCCTTTTTCGAACCGCAGCCGCTGAGACATGGAAAAAGCCTCCTGTGCAAAGAGTTCCATGGAGTCGATATGGGTTTGGGCATACAACTCTGCCACATCAGTTAATAACAGGACTTTCAGGGTGTCGTCCTGGCGGAGACTGCTGATGGCGGCCAGGAGGCTGTCTTTTTTTTCGGCCCCGGCTGTATGGCATTGGAATAAAAAGATAATCCCAAGAAGAACACAAACCGATCGTTTCCGAAGTTTTAATGCCATTTTCAGTAGTGAGTTGTTATCTATTTGACCTGCCGCCGGTACAAGTAAAAAGCGAGGCCACCAAAAATAGCGTTTGGAATCCACACTGCAATGAGTGGATTAAGGTCGGCTTTTGTGGCAAACGTGGTCGATGTTTGCAGAAACATGATATAGACCGCGCTGATAACAATGCCCAGCGCCAGGTGAAAGCCGCTGCCGCCACGTATCTTGCGGCTGGCGATGCAGGCTCCGATAATAGTGAGTATGAACCCGGCAAAGGGCTGGGCAGTGCGCCGCGCTTTCTCAACAAAATAAAAACTCAGGTTTTCGCGGCCGTGCAATTGTTCTGTAGCCACATAACGGTCCAGTTCGGGGGTCGTCAGCGCCTCTTTTATCGCATCGGTCCGGTTGAGGTCTATAGGGGCGAATGCATATTTTATCTCCGTGTCCGTGACTTTCCTGATGCTCTCCTTCACAGAGTCATTTCTCCGGATGGTCACATTGTGCAAATGCCATATTTTTTTTAGTGTGTCATAAGTCACATTGTCGGCCATCAGTTTCTCTGTGAGATTTATACCATTCATTTTTTCTTCGGTGAAGTGGTTGCCGGAATTATTGGCGAAGTTGTAATTCTGAAGGTAGACAAACCTGTTTTTCGAAATGCCAAGATGCATATTGTCGCTGGCATACTTGAACATGTCATCGTTAATGTACTTGTCTTCAAATGCGATGCGCTCTTTATTGGCCACCGGTATGATCCAGTGATTGGCTATGAGCGAAACAAGACAAAGAAATCCACCGCCAATAAGGTAGGGTCTTAGAAAACGCTGAAATGATATGCCCGACGACAGCATTGCGATGACCTCAGACTTATACGCCAGCTTGGAAGTGAAGAATATAGTTGCAATGAAAATGAACAGCGGAAACAGCAGCGCGGTGATGTGTGGAATAAAATCTTTGTAATAGTTGACCACGCTCATCAGCGGGGCCTTCTTAGAAACAATGTTGTCTACTTTTTCGGAATAGTCGATGACGCACGAAATGACGGCCAGCACCATGATGGCGAAGAAAAAAGTGCTCAGAAATTTTTTAATGATATACCAATCCAGCTTCTTCAGCCCAATGTACCCCATGCCTCTGAATGGCAGTTTGGTTCTTTTACCGGTATTTATTTCCTTGCTATCCATAGTTTAAAGCCGCATATCGGGAGCATATGATATGCCCGCCTTCTATACGGGGTCACAACCGCTGTTTCAATATGCCGACCATTTCATTTTTCCATGCCATATAAT
>CAYNGS010000524.1:0-2901 GCA_964396625.1 uncultured Flavipsychrobacter sp. | reverse complement strand
AGGTAGGTGAAACTAAATGCATAAAAGACAACGACGAAAAGTATATTGAACAGGTGGAAAGAAAACCTGATGACCTCGCCCGGCCAAAAGAACTGTTTTACGGACAGAACCGAAGTGATGAACACCAAAAAATTTACGTAGGTAATGATCTTTACCCTAATGTTTCCGTCTATACCGGGGGTTGCGGCCTCGCCGCTATGAAAAAAACAAAAACTGAGGAGTATTGCCAGTATAAGCAATACACTTGATTCTAAGGAAAGGCGCATACGGATATAATTTGAAACAAAATTACAATTTAAGAGGAATAAACATAATTAAAAGGGCCTATGCTTTTAACTGGCCTTCCCACTTGCTCACAACCGCGGTGGCTACGCTGTTTCCGATGACGTTCATAGACGCCCTGCCCATATCTAAAAGGGGATCGATACCGAGGAGCAGCGCAAGGCCTGCCTCCGGGATCCGGAACGTGGAAAGAGTAGCGGCAACAACGACTAAGGCAGCGCGGGGGACGCCGGCTATGCCCTTGCTTGTAAGCATGAGTACCAACAGCATGGTGAGCTGCGTGCCTGTATCGAGGTGAATGCCGTAAGACTGTGCAATAAATAATGAGGCAAAGGTCATATACATCATAGAGCCTGCAAGGTTGAATGAATAACCGAGGGGCAGAACAAAGCTGACGATCTTTTCGTCGCAACCGAAGCGCTCCAGTTCGAGCAGCAACTTAGGGAATGCCGCCTCGCTGCTATTGGTAGAGAAGGCTATCAGGGCCGGTTCTTTGATGTGCTTGAGCAGCCCGATGGTGCGACCACGTATGAACAACCAGGCAGCAAGCAACAAAATAGCAAGCAATATAAAAAGTCCAAGATAAAACTCGCTGATGAAAACGGAGTAGGTGCCGAGGATGCCGAGGCCCTGCCGGGCGATAACCGACGTCATAGCGCCAAAGACCGCGAAGGGAGCGAAGCTCATGATGTAGCCAGTCATCTTCAAAATGATATGAGCTGCGGCATCGAGCGCCTTAATGACAATTTGCCCCTTTTCGCCGAGCGCGGCAGCGGCCACCCCAAAAAACAACGAGAACACGACCACCTGCAATATCTCGTTCTTTGACATTGCATCGAAAATACTTGTTGGGAAAATATGGGTAATAAAATCTTTGAGCGTGAGTGAACTTTGGGCAGCGGCGGAGCCGGGAGCGGCCGGAACCGGCAAGTGCATACCAGCCCCAGGCTGAAAAAAATTGACAAGCAGCATGCCGAGGAACAGGCTGACAAAAGAGCCGGCAAAAAACCACAGCAGGGATTTAGCGCCAATGCGGCCAACCGCCTTGACGCTACCCTGTTTTGCCACGCCGACTACCAGGGTAGTGAATACAAGCGGCGCAACAATCATTTTGATGAGCCGAAGAAAAATATCAGCAAGCAGGGAGAATGGCAGCAGTACATTGTCGGGAACTGATGCACTACCTGCAAAATAGCGATTGAGTGTAAAGCCCAAACCGACACCGGCGGTCATGCCAAGGACGATGTAAAGTGTAAGACGGTTGCTTTTTGCCGGAGCATGGTGTGACATGCACACAAAATAATCTTTGTTGACGATTTAAGGAAGTGGATTTTCAGATGCCCGTCAGGTGCTGGACTCCTTGAATAACTTCAGCACATCCTCGACATAGTTGGTGCCGATAGGTATCTCTGTTTTGCCCAGATAAATGATCTTATTGCGGACCGAAGTTACCTTGCGCAACTGTAGTATAAAAGATCTGTGCACCCTGATGAACTCGCGTGCGGGCAGCTTTTCTGACACGCTCTTCATGCTCATGCGCACCAGTAAAGATTTGTTGTTGTCGAAATGTATCTTGATGTAGTTATCCAGCCCTTCGATGTACAGGATATCGGCAAAGGCCACTTTCACGAGGCTATAGTCGGCGCGGACAAACAAGTATTGCGACGACAGATTATCCTTCTGAGCAAAGAAGGCGTGAAATTCCTTTGCCTTTTCGACGGCTTTCTGGAATCGGGAAAATTCGAAGGGTTTCAGCAAATAGTCAATAGCGCTAAGATTAAAACACTCTACAGCAAACTCGCTGTAGGCTGTGGTAAATATCGCCATTGTATTTTTTGAAATCTTCTTGTAGAAATCGATACCGGAGATGGCGGGCATGTTGATGTCGAGAAATAACAGATCGACCGGATTATCGTTCAGATACTTGAGCGCCGGCCCTGTTTCGGTAAACGTTTTGGTAAGGTTGAGATAATCGACCTTTTGGCAAAACGTTTTTATCACCGCGAGCGCGAGGGGCTCATCATCAATTGCGATTGCTGTTATCATTTGAATTTGACATAAAGTGATACTGTAAAATCGTACTTGCCATCCCTGATCTTTAAAACGTGCATACCCGGATATAATAACTGCAAGCGCTGTTTGGTGTTCTTGATCCCAAGGCTGGCGCCATAGTCTTTGTCTTTCCGTACAAAGACTTTATTATTCTCTATCTGCATATGCAGGTCAAAATCATTGATCTCTATCTTTATCCAAATATCTGAATTCTCTTCGGCATTTACACCATATTTAAAGGCATTTTCTACAAAAGGTATAAGTAAAAAAGGTGCAATGTGTTTGTCCTCCATATCTCCGGTAACCTCGAAAGTGATAACGATCTTGTCGGTAATACGGAGTTTCTGCAATTCGATATAGTTACTGATATAGCCAATCTCTTTGGACAGGGACACCTGGCTGAGATTTGCCTCGCTTACCGAATACCGCATCATACCCGACAGTTTAACAACCGCATCGGGGGCATTTTCTGATCTTACGAGCGTAAGCGCATAAATGCTGTTGAGGGTATTGAAAAGAAAGTGGGGATTGATCTGGGCTTTCAGAAAAGACAATTCGGTGTTCAAC
>CAYNGS010000523.1:0-2908 GCA_964396625.1 uncultured Flavipsychrobacter sp. | reverse complement strand
ACAGACTACGAAGCGCTGTTCGCATTGCTTGGCACTACATGGGGCGGCGATGGCATAACGACATTTGGATTGCCGAACCTGCAGGGCCGTGTGCCGATAGGTATGGGGCAAGGGCCGGGACTGCCTAACTATTCAATTGGCCAGTCGGGGGGGAGCGAGACCGCAACCCTTAACATTAACAATTTGCCAGCACATACACACCCTTTATTATCTGCCAGCATACCGGTATCATCGGCCGCAGCAAACACAAATGACCCTACCGGCCATTACTTTGCAACACTGAACCCGAGCTCTGTGCAGACCTATGCAGATACCAGCGGGGCGTCTATGGCGACCAATAGCGGCACCACGGGAATTACCGGCAGCGGAATACCGATAAGTGTTCTAAGCCCCTTCCTGGTGGTGAATTATTGTATTGCCTTGTTTGGTATATTTCCGAGCAGGAATTAAATATCTTAATGGTAAGGCGACGGGCAGTTGCACTGCCCGTCGTTTTTTTGTGTTATAAGTGCCGACGAGTGCAACTATTTAGTTCACCTTGTGCGGAACCTTCAATGTTGTTGGGTGATTTACTATTTTTGGGTTATAAAGCATAAAATTAATGAGCAAAACAGCAGGGTTGTTGCTGCCAAGATCGGTGGTATTCTCGAGTATCGGCTTTGACATTGCCGGGGGATTTCGCGGCGGCCTGCAGGAAGCAGGCATAGGAGATGTGACCCTAAAAACAGAGAGTATAGGACTTGGGGCAGACGACAAACAAATATATGCGGCATGTGAAAAGCTGGTGATGGAGGGCGTGACGATAGTGGCCGGGTATGTGAACCCGACCACGGCCGAGAAACTGGAGCCACTGTTTGCCGGCGGGAATGCGGTATTCATTTCGCTGGATGCGGGTTATCATTTTCCAACCTCCATGAAAAAACTGCTGCACGTCTTCTATGTTTCACTGCAGGGCGCGCTGTGCATACGGACCCTGACGAAGACCGCGACAGACAAGGGAACGAAAAAAATCGCTTTCACCTGTTCGTTCTATGACTCGGGCTACCGCGGCCCTATGGCATTTAACTGGGGCCTGGACGAGGGCGGCGGAAGTATTACGTACAACCTGATAACACCACTGAAGCGTGCGGACCTGACACTGGCACCACTAGCCACACACCTGAACAGCAATGACGTTGATGGCGTGTTCGCCGGTTTTTGCGGCGATATGCTGCAGGACTTTTTCAAGGAAGCAGCGGCGGGAAATGTATTGGCAAACCACACGGTGCTTGGTTCCTCGTTTGTGGGAGAGGAGCAATGGCTGGCGCAGAGCCCCTACCCCGGCGTTGATGTACAAGTATGCGTGCCCTGGGCCCGAAGCCTTGACAATGAAGCGAATGTGCGGTTTACAAATGCACTCAAAAAAATAAACAAAACCCCGAACGTGTTCTCGCTGCTGGGATGGGAAGCCGGTATTGTGGCGGCCAAAGGATTTGAGGCCGGTGATACAACCAATGCCATAACAGCGCTGGAAGGTTTCCGGTTTGAGAGCCCAAGGGGACAAGTAACGCTCGACGCTACCACGCACCAAAGCAATGCACCAGTGTATGAAGCAATAGTGCAACGTGGCGAGGATGGCATGTGTGTGCTGCATGTAACCGGGGTATCACCAATAACGGACGAGCAGCGGGTGAAACTGGAAGAAGAAATAAATGGTGCGACGGGCACGATGACATCGTGGTTTAACGCATATGGGTGCCTGGATTCGTGATGCCAGAACACTGAAAGTAGTTTGTTTTGCTTTTTTTTGTAATTTGCTCACGTAAAAGAAACTTTAAAAACACTCCAAGATGAAAAGCACTATTGTTAAATCATTTGCAGCATTATTTTTTCTGTGTGTTACATTGTGTGTAAATGCAAATGCCCAGGTAAAAGTTGGCGATACCAAGGATGGCGGAATAGTGTATTTCGTGGATGAACAAGGTGCACATGGCCTGATTGCCGACAAGGCAGACATGGGCAGAATGACGTGGGCCGCAGCGGAAAAAGCATGTGCCGAAAAAGGACAAGGATGGCGACTGCCAACACGCGACGAAATGGTGAAGCTGTATGCCAACATGGGGAAGGTGGGCCGATTTGAACAGAACGATTACTGGACATCTACTGAGTCGGTGAGGCCGTTGCCACATCATCCAAAAATGCACGGTTCAGTGTGCATCTACTTTCAGAATGGCAGTGCGCATGCGTTGCCGAAAACCGCTGCATCGTTTGTGCGGGCAGTAAGGGCGTTCTAATATCAATGGTATTCTACGGCGACGGTCAGATAACAACAGAAAATTTTACTGGATATTTTAATGAACCCGAGAGGCCGGGCATGTCGTTGTTCATTGACTCGTCCGATATGAAATCCCCCACGGTTATGCCGGTTATACTTTAAATTTTGCCGGTCATAGTTGGCAGCGCACCTACATAGCGCAAACGGCTATGGCAATACCGGCTACAAACCTTTTGCCTCGTACGGGGCGATGACGGGCGCAGAATACTGTATTTAATAATGGGCATTGCCTGAGCGCACGAATGTAGATGCCTTATTTTTGTAACCGCCGAAAAAAAAAACGAAATGAGCGATCTAAAAATAGCCCTGCTTTGCAACAATAAAATGGCGCTGCCGATGATGCAGCGACTGATAGCGGAAGGCGCATTATGCGGCATCGCGTCGGCAGACAACGATCCGGAAGTAGTGGCTTTGTGCACGCAACTAGCTGCGACGAACAAGGTGCCGTATAAAAAAACAACACACGAGAATTATATAACAGAGCTACAAGGCTTGCTGAATGATCTGCAGCCGGATGCCGTATTTGTGGCTACGTTTCCGTGGCGGCTGCCCATGGCTTTGCTGCGCATACCAGCGAGAAGTTTTTTTAATTTC
>CAYNGS010000522.1:0-2909 GCA_964396625.1 uncultured Flavipsychrobacter sp. | reverse complement strand
TTCAGAATGAAAGCTGGAACGATACGGTATCTGGAGTGTCATGGACTTTTTCAAACGGAGCGACTATCCCCACTTCAACCAGTATGACTACCGTTACTAACAAATTTTCACAACCGGGTTGGGTAACCGTATCCCTCACGGCTACGTCCAATGCAGGTAGTAGCACGGTGACTAATGCCCATGCTGTTTATGCGGCTGACACCGTTGCTGCGGGTGGTATGGGTTATACGCAGAATTTTGCCTCAGCGTCTGATGTAGCCAATTGGCCTATGTTCAACTTCTATAACAACCAGTTCCAATGGGAGTTCTACAATGGAGCGGGCTATAGCGACAACGCAAGTATACGTTACCGCTCTTACGATTCTTCAACCAGGATCACTGGTATTGCAAACGGAGACCATGACGATCTGTACACTCCCGCCTTTAACCTTGGAGATGCTTCCGGCACCGTGTATTTTAATTTCTTTACTGCCGGTGCGAGCACAACCCATGGCGTAAGTTCATTTGACCCTCAGCAGAGCGACTCGCTCGAAATTGATGCAAGTGTTAACGGCGGACTTACGTGGTTCAAGGTAAAATCGTTTAAGTCAGATCTCGAGAACAACGGCAATTATAATTATGAATTTGTCCCCACATCATCCTCACAGTGGGTTGCAAGGGCTGTTGTGCTGCCAACTACGTGTTTTACTAACAATACCTTTTTCCGGTTCCGTTTTTGGCCCGGCAATGTTGGAAACGACCTTTATCTTGATAACTTCGCGTTGTCGCCGTTTCCTGCAGGTGTGAAGGAAACTGTGAATGCCCCCGGCTCGTTCAGCATATTCCCAAACCCATCTGCCAACGGCTGTACGCTTGCCTTTAACACAGGTAGCCAGGGTATCGTAAGCTATAGCGTTCGGGACCTTGCAGGCAAGACTGTTTATGAAGCCAAAGAAACTTACGCTCCTAATCAGTTGCGTCAGGACAATCTACCCCGGTCACTGATGCCTGCATCAGGTATGTACTTCGTTACGCTGACCGTGGACGGAGTGAGTACTACACAGAAGTTAGTGGTCTATTAATAGCCAGAGCAGATTTTTTCGAAAAAAAGGGGTTTGCAAGCGCAACCCCTTTTTTGTGTTGCAATTTCGACTGTTTTTAGAATGGTGTGCTTGTGCTATCTTTGCAGATAAGGTGAAGAAAAATATATTCAGCTATATCTTGGCCGTATGGTTTTCCGCGTTGCTGCTGCTCGGCAATACACCAATGGAGTTTATACACCTGTTTGCCCATCATACAGACACCGTACATCACGTTCACAAAGGATTGGTCATCGAAAATAAACATCATCACTGTGCATTCTTATCACTGACACTAACCACTTTCGCCAACGACAATTGCCTGCCGGTAATATTGTTTTCATCACAGGAATATTTTATACAGCATGCTGCAATTTCCACTCACTTTGTGCAGCAGTGCATTGTTTCAGTTTCACTTAGGGGCCCTCCTGTAGCTTGATTTTCTACTGCTAATTGTCCGGAATTGTCTCCTCTTCGTTTTTGATGATGAGGTGTTGTCTGATTCGGAAGCTCTCCTAAACAATTATTTTTCAAAAGTCTGAAACTATGTATAAACATGTTATTTTTTTCCTTTTCGCTATATTGCTGTGTCCGGGAAGTTATGCGCTGTCGCCCACAGGAAATTCATTGAAAGGCACTGTAAAAGACAGTCACGGTGCTCCATTACCCGGCGCTGTTGTCGAAATCCCCGACTTAAAAATGGGTACGACCACCGACACTGATGGCACCTACCTGATTGGCAATTTACCCAAGGGTAAATTTTTGATCGTTGCAAGCCTTATCAGTTATTCCAAGGCCACCGTTACACTAACCATCACCGGCAATGCCCGGCATGATTTCATACTGAATGAGAGTGCTATTGAGAGCCAGGAGGTTGTGATCACGGGCCAGTCGAAAGCAACTGAGATCAACAGGAGCCCGGTGCCGGTTGTCGCCATCAATAATCAGTATCTGCGCACCAACATCAGCACAAATATAATCGACGCAATAACGAAGGTGCCGGGCGTTGCAGCCGTCACCACGGGCCCCAATGTATCAAAGCCGTTTATCAGGGGACTTGGTTACAACCGGATACTGACACTTTATGACGGTATGCGCCAGGAGGGCCAGCAATGGGGCGATGAACACGGCATTGAAGTTGATGAGTACAGCGTAGATCGCATAGAGCTTGTGAAGGGACCCTCCAGTCTTATTTACGGCTCGGACGCACTCGCTGGTGTCGTCAACCTGATTCCTACACCACATGCACCTGATGGTAAGACCATTGGAGAAGTTACCAGTGAGTATCAAAGCAACAACAACCTGATCGGTGGTAGTGGTATGCTCTCAGGCAATATAAATGGTTTTTACTGGCTGGGCAGGGTATCGCATAAGCAGGCCATGGATTATCGCGATCCGATAGATGGTAAAGTGTACGGTACTAACTATAACGAAACAGATGCAAACGCCTCATTGGGACTTGATAAAAAATGGGGATTTACCCATCTGGACGTTAGTATGTTCAACGATCTGCAGGCAATACCGGATGGCAGCAGAGATTCGGCATCACGACTATTTACAAAGCAGATCACAGAGATAGACACTTTCCGGCCAACTGTTACCAACCACGAGTTAAACACGTACGCCATGCCCACATTGCATCAGCATGTGCAGCACTACCGCGCATTTTCATCAAACAATTTTAATATTTTCAACGGGCTGCTGGCTGTTAATCTTGGTATGGAAAGAAGTCTGCGACAGGAGTTCAGCCACCCCGAATATGCAGATATCGCCGGTCTTGACCTGCAAATGAACTCATACATCTATGACGTGAAGTATTATTTTCACAATGTCGGCGGCTGGGATGTGACC
>CAYNGS010000521.1:0-2916 GCA_964396625.1 uncultured Flavipsychrobacter sp. | reverse complement strand
GGAACATTATAGCCCGTCCCTTGAACTGAACATAGCATTTTACTTTATTGCCATCCTGCAGAAATTTCTCGGCGTGTTTGGCCTTAAAGTCAAAATCATGATCGTCTGTATTCGGAGTGAAGCGGATCTCTTTTACTTCAGACTGCTTTGCCTTTGCTTTTTGTTCTTTTTCTTTTTTCTTCTTTTCGTAAAGAAATTTTTTGTAGTCAATAATGCGGCATACCGGAGGCACTGCATTAGGCGAGATCTCTACAAGGTCCACCTCTTTGTCAATCGCCATTTTTATGGCCTGAGCAAGAGGGTAGATACCTGGTTCTACATCATCCCCGATAACGCGCACCTCAGGTGCTGTTATCTCGTTATTAAGACGGTGTTCGTTTTGCGGCACTCTTGGCCGGAAGAAAGGTTTGCCTTTTGGTCTTTTCTGCATTAATTGTTTTTAAAAATTATTGACAAAATTAAAAATATTTAGTCATCAATCGCTTAACAGTATCGGCAATTTTTATAAAATTATTACTTTATCATGTGTTTTCCCTTTACCTGCTCTTTCACAATATTTGTGATCTCGTGGGCGAATGCGTCTATTGTCACCGCTCCTTTGTCGCCCTCACCGTGTTTGCGCACGGATACAAGGTTGTCGGCCATTTCCTTTTCGCCCACAATCAGCATATAGGGTGTTTTCATTAACTCTGTGTCGCGTATCTTCCTGCCTATTTTTTCGTTGCGGTCGTCTACCTCTGCACGTATGTCCATTGCCTTCATCCGGCCGGCAACCATGTGTGCGTAGTCGCTGTATTTGTCGCTGATCGGCAATACCTTCACCTGCAGCGGTGCCAGCCACAGCGGCAGGTTTCCGGCACAATGCTCCAGCAATACTGCAATGAACCGCTCCATTGATCCGAACGGTGCACGGTGTATCATTACAGGTCGCTTGCGGGAATTATCACTGTCAACGTACTCGAGCTCAAAGCGCTCGGGCAGGTTGTAATCCACCTGTATAGTACCCAGTTGCCACCTGCGGCCGAGAGCATCTCTTACCATGAAGTCGAGCTTGGGGCCGTAAAAGGCAGCCTCGCCATATTCTACAACGGTTTTCAACCCCTTTTCTGCCGCTGCTTCTATGATAGACTGCTCGGCTATCTGCCAGTTTTCTTCGGTGCCAATATACTTGCTGCGGTCGTCCTTGTCGCGCAGCGAAACCTGGGCCGTATACTCCGAAAAGCCGAGCGATTCGAATACATACAACACAAGGTCTATTACCTTTTTAAACTCATTTTTTACCTGCTCGGGCATACAGAACAAGTGGGCATCGTCCTGTGTAAATCCTCGTACTCTCGTCAGTCCGTGCAGTTCTCCGGATTGCTCATAACGATAAACAGTCCCGAATTCTGCAAGGCGCAATGGCAGATCTTTGTAAGACCGCGGCGATGACTTATATATTTCGCAGTGGTGGGGACAGTTCATTGGTTTCAGCATGAACTCTTCTCCTTCCTGCGGGGTAGTAATAGGGCGGAAACTATCCTTGCCATATTTCTCCCAGTGTCCTGATGTTACGTACAGCTGTTTGCTGCCTATGTGTGGGGTTATCACCGGCAGGTAACCTGTCTCTATCTGTGCCTTCTGCAGAAACTGCTGCAGGCGCTCCCTCAACATAGCTCCCTTTGGCAGCCACAGAGGCAGACCGCTTCCTACCTTTTCAGAAAACGTGAACAACTCCAGTTCTTTACCCAGCTTCCTGTGATCACGTTTTTTTGCTTCTTCAAGCAATGCAAGATATTCATCAAGCTCTTTTTGCGCCGGAAAAGTGATACCATAAATGCGGGTGAGCATTTTGTTTTTTTCGTTTCCTCTCCAGTATGCACCGGCTATGTTCGTAAGCTTTATGGCCTTTATAA
Organism: uncultured Flavipsychrobacter sp.; assembly: GCA_964396625.1. Classification (GTDB taxonomy): domain Bacteria; phylum Bacteroidota; class Bacteroidia; order Chitinophagales; family Chitinophagaceae; genus Nemorincola. The sequence continues at coordinate 1,021 of CAYNGS010000521.1, read as the reverse complement.
AAGAAGTGTTGGGAATATGCGGGCCCCGGCACAGATCGGTAAAATTGCCTTGTGTATAAAAAGTGATCGTACCATCTGCAAGCCCGTCCAGCAACTCTATCTTGTACTGGTCTCCTTTCTCTGTAAAATAAGCGATCGCTTTGTCCTTAGGCACATCTTCGCGTGTGAATGTGCTGTTAGCTTTCGCAAGTTCCTTCATCTTAGTCTCTATCTTAGCCAGGTCTTCCTCGCTCATAGCTTTGTCGCCCAGGTCCACATCATAGTAAAAGCCATGCTCTATGGGCGGACCGATGCCGAACTTCACTCCGGGGTATAACGACTCCAGGGCCTCGGCCATCAGGTGGGCAGATGAGTGCCAGAAAGTGGATTTTGCGCCTTTGTCGTCCCACGTCAGCAGCCGCAGGGTAGCGTCGCTGTTTATAGGCCGGGAAGAATCCCATACCTCTCCATTCACTTCGGCAGCCAGCACCTTTCGGGCAAGACCTTCACTTATCGACTTGGCAACATCCGATGCGCTGCTCCCTTCGGCATATTGCCGCACGGAGCCATCGGGTAATGTAATGTTTATCATATTTTATACTGAAATAGGTGGCAAAGGTACGAATGAAACTACGATATGTGAATATAAAAACCACCGGCAGTTATGGCCGGTGGTTTTAGTGCTTACAAGCCATTTTTATTGATTGGTGAATGTCAGTTTATATTTTACCGTATCGGGGCGCACTACAGGGTCCATATCCGTGGTGCCCGCTAGGATGCCTGTATGGTTATGGGTCGTATCCATATAGGTCGAGTACATCGAAAAAATAATTGTAAATGAACTTTGGCTAAAATCGCTTATCTGTGCATTGTAGATATCAAAGTTAGGCACACTATCGCTATAATACTTTACCGTCCAGAAACTGTCCAGTACAACTACCTGCCTGGTATAGCCTGGCAGGGTATCATTAACACCATGAAGCGTATCCAATGCAAGGAATGGGGTGAACTGCGTTGTATCCACGCTGTAAGGCCATACGAT
>CAYNGS010000520.1:0-2918 GCA_964396625.1 uncultured Flavipsychrobacter sp. | reverse complement strand
AATGCTATCCATGATCATATTGGCAATAAAAGGCCGGTAGTGCGAGTTTTCGTAGTAATTGTACATACTCTGCGTGATGTTATTTATCCCCGAGAAATCGTAAACATTTTCCTTGCCGAAAACGGAGCCCAGAAACGCCAGGTCGGCCGGTGCAAACTTCACCTGGTCATACAGCGGACTTATCACAAACCGGTACCGGGTTTTATCTTCGTCCAGTATCTTTTTTATATTGTAGAACAATTGTTTTTGCTCGTCCTTTATCACCGGTTCCGAGTATTTTTGAATTGTGTCCCTTTTATAAAACAAATGCATCCGCGGCACATAAAAAGAGTCCCGGTTTCTTGCTATCAGTTCCTCGTACTTCGGAAAGCTTTCCTCATTTGTCGCCACATCATAGTGCGAGTCCACGGTGTTCAGCAGCAATTTATCAGCAGTCTCGCTGCTTACTTTATGCGTGAATAAAAATCTTAGGTATGCGCTCAAAAAATGTACATCGAAGAATGCCTTCAGGCAATCAGCCTCAAAATCAAATTTGCTCTGTCCTGATAGCAAGGGGTCTTTCTTCAGTATATGCGCTTCACCCACATTTTTGGTAATGCTGCAGGCTTGCGCATCAAAAACAATAAGGGCATTTTTTATTGGTACGCCGCGGTCGTGCAAAAAACGGAATTTGCGCTCTATCCCATACAGGCTCTCGCCGCTCGCATCAAAGTGGAAGCACCAGTCCGAATGAATGTGCTTTTTCCACTCAGCCACATAGTAGTACATCGATCTCGAGTTTCCGAAAATGTAGGAGTCATAATGATACTTCGGATAATTATTTACAAAGGTCTGCGTCGATACATGATCCTTATTCAGCACCACGTACTGCACGCCATCTGTCGGAAAATAGCTGTCGTAATGGTAAAGCACTTTGAACGGGTCATTATAAAAATATATCGCGAGCACAAAAAGTACCGGTGCCGTCGCGAGAAATAATTTTATAAATAGTCGTTGCATACTAAAATTGAAAGTAAATGAACTGGTGTTTTTCATAAACACCTAAATAGATCAGCGCTGCCAGTCCTGAATAATAAAGCGTCCACCGCACCAGCGCCGGCCGCTTACCGAAGGTGTCCGGCAGCCGGTATTTTATCTGTACAAAGTGCGCCAGTTCCAGGAAAACGATGAGCCCGAAACACGGCAGCAGAACATTGTACAAGCCCGGCAGATTCAGAAAGGCGATCTTTTTTGTCGCTAATACTTGCTTTAGTTCACCCGGTATAGCGCAGAATTTCCGCACTATGTAAAACGCATCACCCACATTATTTGCCCTGAAAAATACCCATGCTACCGTCACCAGCACAAAAGTGGTCGTAACGTTTATGGTGTTGTTGAGCCAGTGCACATTTGCTATCCCGGTGCCGGTGTTTATTTTCTTTCTCCATGTTTTGGTCAGCAGCGCAAAGATCAGGTAAAAGCCATGCAGCGCGCCCCAGGCAATGAACGTCCAGTTGGCGCCGTGCCAGAATCCGCTCACGAGGAACACAAAGAACAGGTTGAAATACATCCTCGGCACCGAAACCCGGTTGCCGCCCAGCGAAATATATAGATAGTCTTTGAACCACGTAGAGAGCGATATGTGCCACCGCTTCCAGAATTCGGCAATACTGCGCGAGTGGTAAGGCTTGTTAAAATTGGTCATCAGGTGAAAACCCATCACCCGTGCTGCCCCGATTGCTATATCTGAATACCCCGAAAAATCACAAAATATCTGGAACGCAAAAAAAACAACGCCCACCGCAAGTGCTGTGCCCGAATAGTTGTGCGGATGGTTGAACATCCCATCTGTTACCGGCGCAAGCCGGTCTGCTATCACCACTTTTTTTATCATCCCCCACAGCATCAGCCGCAGCCCTATGGCAAAATTATCATAGTCCACCTTGTGCCGCTCCCTGAACTGGTGCAGCAAATTCTGGGGCCGCTCTATCGGCCCGGCCACTAATTGCGGGTAGAACATTACGTATAGCGCATAGATACCCGCATGCCGCTCGGCCTTTTGATTCCCTCTGTACACCTCTATGGTATAGCTCATCGCCTGGAAGGTATGGAACGAAAGACCGATGGGCAATATGATCTTCAGCAGCGGAATGCTCGCATTGATATGCCTCCAGTTGAACAGGTGATCCGCATTAAAAGCAAAGAAATTGTAGTACTTGAAAAAGGCCAGCACGCTTACGTTGGCCACAATGCTCATCACCAGGAACCATTTTCGCCGCCTTCCCTGCGCATTTTCTATAAGTATGCCGGCTATGAAGTCTATAATTATAGTGAAAAACAGGATGAGTATGTAAACAGGAACGAACGCAATGTAGAATATGCAACTGGCCACCAGCAGGTGAAACCAGCGAAATCTGTGGGGCAGCAAAAAATAAAGCAGCGTTACAATGGGAAAGAAAAGTAAAAATTCAAAAGAATTGAAAAGCATGGTTACTTCATTTTCGGGAAAACAATGTGCCGTTAATTCTCTTGTTTTTTTACATGCTGCTTACACCAGTTTAAAGGTCTCAATAAATTTTGTGGTAAAATTCCCCTTCCTGAACTCCTCGTTCTTCATCAGTTGCAGATGAAAAGGAATGGTTGTCTTTATCCCCTCTATCACATATTCGCTAAGGGCGCGCTCCATAGTATTTATGGCTTCTTCCCTTGTCTGGGCCACCGCTATCACTTTCGCTATCATTGAGTCATAGTAGGGGGGTATCGTATAGCCGGCATAAATGTGAGAGTCTACACGCACACCGTGTCCTCCGGGCGTGTGCAATGTAGTGATCCTGCCGGGGCATGGCCTGAAATCATTGTAAGGGTCTTCCGCATTTATTCTGCACTCTATGGCATGTATCATGGGCTCATAGTTGCGCCCGCTGATGGGTACCCCTGCG
>CAYNGS010000519.1:0-2926 GCA_964396625.1 uncultured Flavipsychrobacter sp. | reverse complement strand
GCCCACACCTATCATATTGGCCTCGGCTATACCGCACTGTATAAAACGGTCGGGAAATTCCTTGATAAAATCATTGAGTTTGAGCGAGCCTGCGAGGTCGGCGGTAAGGGCCACCACATTGGGGTTGCGGCGGGCCACTTCCAGTATACCTTCCCCAAAACCACTGCGGGTGTCTTTCTCGTTGAGTATTTTTATGTCGTTAAGCATCTGTGCTGAAGTGAAAAGTCAAAAGTAATAACCTAAAAGTTCTTTAGGACGGACAAAAATACATCTATAGTTTGATAAACACCGAGCGCAGGCCGGAGATGTTAATATCTGCTGAATAACAAATGCGACCCGAAAACTACCGCGACTCACATTGAGGTTTTCACTTTTGACTTTTAACTTCCCACGTTATTTGGTCTGTGTGTATCCCCAATCCTTCAGCCATGTGATAATTTTTTCTTTATAGTCGCCCTGTATGATGATGTAACCGTCCTTTACGCTGCCTCCGGTTCCGCACTTTGTTTTTAGTTGCTTCGCCAGGGCTTCCATATCATCATTTGTGCCCACAAAGCAATCTACCATGGTCACTACCTTGCCGGCACGCTGCTTCGTGTCAAGCTTTACCCTGAGTTTTTGTTTGTCTTTAGGAAGTGTTTCTACACTGTCGGATTCCGGAAAATCATTGAAGAAATCCTTGTTGGTAGAGTAGGCAAGGCCATCGGGACGGGATGTGTGTTTTTTTGACATGTGTAAAATTTCAAAAATGCAGGTCAAAAGTAACGTCTTTTTTGACCTGTTTGAGGTCACGGTATTAAGTTACCGACCAATCCACTAATTTAGCACTCAAATCTCAATCAATGAAGAAAGTTGTTGGAGGGGCTGATGAGGCCATACATGATATCGCGTCCGGGGCTACGCTGATGCTCGGGGGGTTCGGGCTTTGTGGCATACCTGAAAACTGCATCGCCGCCATCGTGAAAAAAGGGATCAATAACCTTACCTGCATCTCTAACAATGCCGGGGTAGACAACTTCGGTATAGGCATGATGCTCCATAATCGGCAAGTGAAAAAAATGATCTCTTCGTATGTGGGCGAGAATGCCGAATTCGAACGCCAGCTACTCAGCGGCGAGCTGGAAGTGGAACTGATACCGCAGGGAACGCTCGCTACCCGCTGCATGGCGGCAGGCTATGGCATGCCGGCGGTCTTCCTGCTGGCGGGTATTGGCACCGAGGTGGCGGAGGGAAAAGAAGTGCGCAATTTCAACGGGAAGGACTACCTGATGGAAATGGCCTTTGACGCCGACTATGCGATAGTGAAAGCATGGAAGGGCGACACGCAGGGCAACCTTATTTTTAAAGGCACCGCCCGCAACTTCAGTCCGCTGATGGCCATGGCCGGTAAAACAACAATAGCCGAAGTAGAGCACCTGGTGCCTGTGGGCGAGTTGGACCCGAATAATATACATGTGCCGGGCATTTATGTGCACAGAATATTTGAGGGCAAGAATTATGAGAAGAGGATCGAGAACAGGACGGTGAGGAAGAAAATGTGATAAGAAATGTGGTGCAATGCGACAGGCGCACGAAACATGTTATTGGCGCTATTTGCATGAGCAGACGGAACCATCAATTTTAATGTTGAATTGACAAATAAACTTGAGGAAATAATGAGGCTATTGAACTCAATTATTTTATCGTGCAAAAAATCTATTAACTCCAATTAAGAAAAATCACATTATCGCATTCTACCACATTATCATATTGACTTATTATGGCTTTAACAAAAGAACAAATAGCAAAACGTATAGCGCAGGAGCTAAAGGACGGGTTTTATGTGAACCTGGGAATAGGGATACCTACGCTTGTGGCAAATTATATTCCGGAGGGGGTGGACGTAGTGCTGCAGAGTGAGAACGGACTGCTGGGCATGGGGCCCTTCCCGTATGAGGGAGAGGAAGACCCGGACCTGATCAATGCCGGTAAGCAAACGGTTACAACTATTCCGGGGTCGGCATTTTTCGATAGCGCGATGAGCTTTGGCATGATCCGCGCCGGAAAGGTAGATCTTACCGTGCTTGGTGCCATGGAGGTTGCCGACAATGGCGATATAGCCAACTGGAAGATTCCAAAAAAACTGGTGAAGGGGATGGGCGGAGCCATGGACCTGGTGGCCGCCGCAAAAAATATTATAGTGGCCATGCAGCATACTAACCCAAAGGGAGAAAGCAAGCTGCTGCCAAAATGCACCCTGCCGCTGACCGGCATCGGATGCATAAAGAAGATCGTTTCCGACCTGGGGGTATTTGATGTAACACCCGATGGCTTCAGATGTATAGAGTATGCGCCGGGGGTTACCATTGACGAGATAAAGGCCAAAACAGCCGGGCGGCTGGTGATCGCCGATGATGTGAAAGAAATGGCTGTTTAAAGGCTCATGCCGGCAGTTTATTTTAATAGTGTTAAAATTTCAGGTTTTATGCCAGGCATCATCATATACCACAATGGCGAGTGCAGCAAGAGCAAGGGTGCGCTGGAGATCTTACAGGAAAAACAAATACCTCATACGGTCAGGTGGTATCTGGCAGAGCCGCTCACCAGGGAAGAACTGAGTGCGCTCCTCCAAAAGCTTGGCATGCAGCCATCGCAACTGGTGCGTAAGAGCGAGGCCCTTTATAAAGAACAGTATGAAGGAAAAGAGATCAGTGAAAACGACTGGCTCGGTATCCTTACTGACAATCCCATACTCATAGAGCGACCCATTGCGGAAAAAGGCGACAAAGCCATAGTGGCAAGGCCGCCGGAAAGAGTACTTGAGCTCGTAGACGGCCCTGTAACGCTTTCTTAAAACTGGCCCGAAATATAGCTCCGCTCGGCCTAAATGATTAACTTTATTGGTCGCTAATAGGAATGAATGAAGTATTTTCTTGTTTTATTATTA
>CAYNGS010000518.1:0-2939 GCA_964396625.1 uncultured Flavipsychrobacter sp. | reverse complement strand
GCGAAAGACATGATAACACTATCGGTCTATAACAACGTTATTATAGACGGATATGCTACCCATATCACTGTCGTGAGACAGGATGAAAATACTTTTTACATCTGGCTCGATGACCTCCGCGATATAGAACATTACAAGACCGGCGGCTTTGTGATCAAGCGGCACGCAGAGCACACAACCATTCACGCCGTCCACGAAGGTGGTACGCTACCGAACAATTTCGATGTTATGCTGTCGCAGATAATTAATTCACACCCCGACAGGCAGCACCACATCTCAGATTTTCTGCAGGACTAACGCTCTGGCCGGCCGGTAAAGAAAAATCAACTTAAATTATGATTTTCATAATAATTTAATTAGATTTGGTTTGTACCCACATCCTTTCCCTAACATATTGTGCACTATGAAGTTATTGATCAGTTCAAAACCGGCTCTTATGAAAAAGTCCATACCAACAGGCAACTTCGCATTCTTCAAAGGGATCTGCATGCTCCCGATGATTATCCTCGCCGCTCTCAACGCCTTCGGCCAACACGAAAAACTTCAAACCAATCCGCCCGTCTACAGCCTCGGTCGCTATTTTGATACCGTATTCGACCGCTTTGGCAACAAATACACTCCCGATCAGTTAGCCATAACAGCTGGCAGCACCAGGCATTCGGCTCATGGCACGCCTGCCGCGCCGGCTTCCGTCTTATATACAGGCTGCACTCCCGGATACTTCCGGATATATCTTGAGGACAGTTGCGGCATGGATCACTATGCCACCAATGCAACCGAGTTGGCACGCCTCAGGGTACTGTGCCAGGTTTTGACCGACATATCAAACCTCATACAGTCGCCATGTACCACTACGGGACAAACCGTGAACATATGGGTGCGCGCCTGACTGACGACCGGCCTCGGCGTTGCAACACCGTTCTTCAATGTGCCTTACTCTACATCAAAATCCGGCATCGTCGACAATACGGCCTGGCTTACGATCAATTCGGGAGCCGACGCCTTTGCAGGCATCGCCTTTCCTTTGTCAACGTCGGGTGGCGGCAGTTCTGGCTCCGGCGGCCCTGGAAGCACTTATTATCACGCCTCCATTGCCTTCAATTTTACTTCCTCAGTAACATGGCATACCGATCTCAGCACGGCCCCATCGGCCGGATCCTGCGATCTGTATACTACTGCGCTACATGAGATGATGCATGCCCTTGGATTTTGCTCGCTGTTTAAATATGATGGCACCTCATTATTCGGCACGTTCTGGCAGCAGTTTAGCCGCTACGATATGCAACTCGTAAACAATGCAGGTACCGACCACCTGCTTAAAACAACATCGGGATGCGACCTTTACCAGGCCGCCTTCAATACTGCCGCCGGTTTCAGTCCACCCACTTCCATTCTGTCGCCTGGTGGATGCGGCAGCTTTTTTGGCGGCGGCGAAACCAATGTTACCGTATGCAGTACCGCAGTCAAATATTCGGGTGGCTGGCCGGTAAATATACCAGTCTATACGCCGCAGTGTTTTGAACCCGGAGGCAGTCTTAGCCACTTTGAAGACGAATGTTATGTCCCGTCGTACTTTGTGTTGGGCGCGGTGCCTGGGACTGTCACCAACGACCAGTACTTTTTATTAAGCAACTCGGCACCCAACCTTGCGCTCGGAGGCTATAGCGCCACAACCAATCCCGGCGTTATGAAACGCTACCCGACGCCTGAAGAAAGACAAGTACTTTGCGATATTGGCTACAAGGTAAATACCACTTTTGGTGTACCCGGCGTGGCTGGCACTTACCCACTGCCGTCCGGCCCAAACCTCAATTACTACGATTATGGCGGCGCTGTGTGCCCCGGTCGGCAGGTTGTTGGTTTTAACGATGGTACCCTTGCGGGCGCATATACGTTTGTCACATCTTCCTCCGTACCCATCGACATAAACGCAGGCGGTTCCGGTACCAGCATACTGAACAACGATCGGGTAAATGGCGTGCTGATGACACCCGCCACCGGCGGCACGTTCACCTGCCTCGAAGTAATGACCGGCACAGGCTCTGTATCGGCATCCTCCGGCACTTTTGGCACCACTGTCACCTATACACCGGGCTCTACCGACGTTGGGGTACAGTTGCTGCGCTACATCCCTGTCAACACCGCCGGCCAGGAAGGGAACATCACCTATATCTATGTTTTTGTCGGCGACGCAAATTGTCTACCAACTACCTGCGACCTCGTTTCAAACGGCGACTTCGAAAATGTGACCGCCGGCTCATACGGTTATTTCCTGCCAAACGAGCATTGCTGGCTCACGGTCAATTACGTACCCATGCTGCTGTCTACCGATGCGCCGACCTCGCCGGACAATTGGATGATACCGAACAACTACTATTTCCAGGCCGGGATACCCCACCCCCTGAGCCCTGCTACCAACCACCACTTCGTCAGCCTGTATACCGCCTACCACGATGCTACCTCATGGGGCTGCGGCAGTATCCACGAGCGCCTCTCGTCCGACCTGATCAACGGCCAGCAGTATCAGATCAGCTTCTGGGGTCTGATAGGGGGCGGCGCTACCGATGGCTGCTGTTTTACCAACCGGCCTACTCACCTCCAGTTCTCTGTCGGTACCACATTCCCATTATCGGGCTCATCATGGATTCCTACGGGCTACCTCCCTACGGGTTTCAACGTCCTCGGCGAGTTCTTGGTGTACACAGACAGCTTCCCCGACTACACCTGGCATCACTATTCCTATACAGTAACTTATACAGGGCCCACAGGCGCCGACGTACTGTTTATCCAGGCAGCTCCTTGGGATGATGTCGGCCCTGCCCTGCTAAGCAAAAGAGCCGGGCCCCGTTAGGGGCCCGGCCGCATGTGATTTTTGGTGTAACGCGCCGTTCTTCTACGGCAGCGGGTGAACCGAAGCCCCACGGAAGTAGGCCGGGGCG
>CAYNGS010000517.1:0-2941 GCA_964396625.1 uncultured Flavipsychrobacter sp. | reverse complement strand
GCTACTACTACGATATTTATCCGCATATTGATACCACAGATACGACGAGCGGCGTAAAAAACCTGATTGCGGGGTCGGCTACGCTTAATGTGTCGCCCAATCCGTCAAATGGTGCTGTGAATATTAAACTGAATTGGGATCAGCTAACGCCATTCAGTGTTGCTGTCTACGACATCAATGGAGATATAGTTCGCAGGTGGGACGAGGCGGCTTCAAAAAACTACAACAGGACGATAACCGTCAGCGACTTGCCTTCCGGTACATATTTCATTAAGGTGCGCGGCGATCAAAAACAGCTGATTCAGCGCTTTATCGTCATCAATTAACTCAAACTATATGCAACAGAGGTGTCAGATAATATCTGACACCTCTGTTCGCACGGATACTGCTTTTTTGCACACTCCGTGTCTTTTAAAAACCCTTCGGTCAATGGTATACGACCTGCATACCCAAGCGAAGAGCTATATCTCTTTCCAGTTGCGCGCCGCGACTGTCTTTCCAGTCCGGCAATAAGTGCACCTCATCGCATTCCAACATTTTTTTGATGTCGGTTCTCACGGCGTCTTCCCATGGTAGCGAGTCATCGTTTACACCAAGCGGATTTACCACGTGGTAGCCCATTTCCTCCAGCCGGTTATTCAGGAGTTTGAATTTATCCTGTACATGCGTTTTTGGAAGTCCGGTGATCTTCCCTGCTATATATGCTGTTCTGCTCATAAAAAATCATTAAATCATTCCTGTTAAGACTTCCGCAAAATGGCATAAAAACCATGCCATTTGCAATGTTCGTGCCCATTGATCACTATCAAAGAAATAGCGAAAGTATATTTCTCAGCAAGCGGGGTTTCATTTGACGCCGCCGGTGCAGTTGCTCCTGCCTTTTCAGATTCGCTACAAATGTGAGGAGCATTTCATGTTTCATTTCCTTTTTCGTTTTCATAACGCCTTGTTTTTCAAATGTGTTTCTCTCGCCTGCACCTACGCAGCTTTTTTAGTTTCTATGTAGAACAGCTCGTCTTGTATCACCTGCACACCTATTTCAAATAATTGAGGAGCCACATTTTCCTTCAGCCTGTCGGCCAATAACTTGTCCTTTGCCGGCTCTTCTGCTGTTCGTATATACTCCGGCAGTTTCTTCTTCAGCTCTGACAATACTGTGCTCCAGTTGCTGCCCTTTGCTGTCTTCAGGCGAGGTGTGCCTAACCTGAACCCTGCGATACCGTGCAGCGTAGCTATGCTCCTGCGTTTACCAAAAAGTTTTTCCTTATTGTTCAGGCAATAGGCGTGAGCAATTTCAAATGCTGTATTCTTTCCCTGAGCCAGGCATACCAATTCGCTTTGGTATTTTTGCAACACATCATCTACTTCAGCCTCTATCATTTTGTTTATCTCCATCTCGCGACACTCGGCCACGGCATAACGCCCCATCGCTTCTTCAAATTGCGTAGTAGTGATGTTGTCCTTTATTTTCTTTGCGTTTCTCGATCTCATTTTTCCCGTAATTTGTTCATTCCATCGCCTTTGTTCCGGGCATTTTAACAAACCCATAAAAATGTTGTGCCATGGAATATTCGTTTGATAAAAATTTTTTTGTCAATTCGATAGCATTGAAGACCATCTCTTTACAACAGGCATTTATGCTGCCAGATCGCTCATTTTATTTACGAGATTGTCCACTATTAGGCTTGCGTATTTGTCGTGCCTTATATCCAGCTGACGCCATAACTGGTGGAAGGCAATAGCTTCTGTACCAATTAACGTTAACGTATATATATCCTGTCCCCTTGCCAGCATTTCGTGCAGCCTGCATTGCAGCTCCAGTAAATATTCTTTCAAGAGTAACTGGTGTTCATTCGCCGGTTTGAATTCTTCCCGCATCTCATCACAAATTTCCAGTAGCGCTGCCACGCGCTGGTTACTTATGCGCAGTCTTATACTCCTTTTCTTAGCCATACATTTACGGTTTTCAATGCTGTGTTGTATTTTTTTAAAAAACGTACATCGCCCGTGTAGATCAGGTTGTTCGCTCTTGCCAGCCCGCTGATAACCGAAGTATGGTCAAGTCCTCCAAACAGTGTTGCAATCTGTTGCAGGGTGATCCTGGGGAAATGCATCCTCAGCAGCATGGCCCCTATAAACCGCAGTTCTACAATATGTCGCGCCCGCGTCTTCATCTTGTAGCACTTGGGACTTAGATTCAGTGCCAGCGCTATCACTTTCAGCATATGCTCCGGGGTCTTTATACTGTCCTCGTTCGGACACAGCAGCAAGGTCACCTGCATCCCCGTGGTGTTTTTTATCTGCCGCTGCGCGGTGCGTGCAATATTGCGCGCCGTATCTATTGATTGTGTTGGTGCGTAGTTCATTTCTTATGGTCTTTTGTTGTTTCTATTGTTTTTTTCCTGTCTGTTTTCTCAAGCAGCAATTTTCATGTCGAGGTACAGTTGTATCAGATGTGCCGCTGCGTGTAAATTATTTTTACATTCCTCCTTCACGTGGCTTATCACATCTTCTTCGTGAATGCTGTTTGCCCTGCAGATCAGCTCCACGTCTCTTGGTCCGGGGCTGGCCAGCGTAATAAATCTTCTGCCAATGCTTTTAAATATGTCTTCAAAACCGATCTTTTTCAGGCGCACACCTTCTATGATCCGGCTCCTCAGGTTTTCTCCACCCATAATAATGATCCCCGCTTTCCCCATCATTGCGTTTGCCAATAACACGATTAGATGCAGCACGCGGTCTTTTAATTTATGAGCATCATCAAGGATCAGCAATGGTTCCTCTTTTTCACAAACGCATGTGGCAAACAGCTCCATCATTTCAGGAACCGTGCCTGTTGCATCGATACCGGCAGCATGCAATAATTCTGTCATAAAAGATCTCCGGTTAAAGTCTTCACTGCAGCCTATGTAAAAAGTGTTGTCGTTTTCCCGCACATAAT
>CAYNGS010000516.1:0-2948 GCA_964396625.1 uncultured Flavipsychrobacter sp. | reverse complement strand
TGGAAGATGATGACATGGACGCAGATCTGATAAGGATCATATTGGAGCGTTCCGGTATCGGCTTTGAAATAACGATCGTATCGGATAAAAAAGAGTTTTTGCTGGCGCTGAATAACAGCCAGTTTGATATAATACTTGCTGATAATTCCCTACCCCAATTTAATGCCGTTAACGCACTGCAACTGGTGAGGGAGCTGAACCTTCACATCCCCTTCATACTGGTTACCGGTACAGTTTCCGAGGACTATGCGGTAAACGTAATGAAAGAAGGCGCGTCGGATTATATATTGAAGGACAGACTGCAACGGCTGCCCAGCGCAATAAAAAGTGCGATCAGTAAGCATGCGTTAGAACTGCAGCAGCAAAAGCACGTTGAAGACATTACCAAGAAAGAAGCGCTAATGAAGGAATCAGAAAGGCTGGCCTGCCTCGGCAGCTGGGATTCTGATCTGATTCACAACACCACACGATGGTCTGACGAAAATTACCGGATATTGGACTACCTGCCGGGGGAAGTGGAACCGTCGCTTTCAAGCTTCCTGAAAAGAGTGCATCCGGATGATGTTGAGGCAGTCAGGCAAACGCTTGAAACAACTGTCGATCATCTAAGCAAACAGAAATTCAGTTGCAGAATTGTTTTTAAAGATGGTTCTATAAGAAATCTCGAGAATGAAGTCTTCATAACCCGAAACAATGCAGGCAAGGCGATCAGGATAAACGGGATATCGAGGGATATAACAGAAACAGTGCTTACCGGCGAAATGCTGCAGAGATCGGAAGCTAATCTTCGTACTATTTTCAACAATACAGATGTTGGATATATTCTATTGGATACGTCGTATAACATCGTTTCCTTCAATCAGCATGTTAGTGAGTTCTTCATTGGGGAGACCGGTAAGCCACTGGTGGAACGGGCCAATATTACCGGCTATTTCTTTGCCGACAACCGTGAAAGGATCCTTGATGCGCTGACTGATGCAGTTACCGGAAAAACCATCAATTACGAAGTACCCTATCACCAATCTGACGGATCGAACAAGTGGTTTTATGTTACCTATCACCCGGTGTGGAATCACCGCAAAGAAGTGCTGGGCGTGATCATGTCTCAAACCGACATTACCAAGCGAAAAAACCTGGAACTACAGGAACGGAAAATAACCGCCGACCTGATCCAACGCAACAACGACCTCGAACAATTCACCTACATCGTTTCGCACAACCTGCGAGGACCTGTTGCTACAATCCTGGGCATCTCTGATGTAATAAAAGACGAGACCCTTGATGAAACAGAAAAAAAAGTATTTATCGATGGTCTGATAGGATCAGTAAAGAAACTGGATGATGTGATCATGGACCTGAACAACATCATACGCTCGAAAAACACAGTAAATGATAAAAAAGAAAAGGTAGATTTCAGGCAATTACTTGTTGAAGTGACCGCAGGCATCCAAAACGTTACCAATGGAGCGCCTGCAAATATTAAGAGCGACTTCAGTGAAGTGAAATCGATGGTGACACTGAAGAGCTACATGTACAGTATCTTTTATAACCTTATCTCGAATAGCATCAAGTACAGGCAACATGATGTCGCGCCAGTGATAGAGATAAAAAGCAGAAAAATAAATGACAAGATCGAACTTCTTTTCAAAGATAACGGCCTTGGCATCGACCTCAAGAAAAAAGGGGACCAGATATTCGGGCTGTATAAGCGTTTTCATATGGAGTCGGCTGAAGGAAAGGGCATGGGATTGTTTATGGTGAAAACCCAGGTGGAGACCTTAGGTGGCCGGATAAGCGTGGAAAGTGAGGTAAATGTCGGGACTCAGTTTAAAATAGAATTTGAATTGCCGGAAGCGTCGGATTTTTTTTAAAACCCAAGGCTAGTAGATATTTACGTTCTTATTATCTGATTTACAGTAAGTTATATTAAATAATTATTTTTGTTATATTTTTTTCGTTTTGTACTTATCGGTATATTGACACGGATTTCCTAAACTCTATAAAACGGATTTTTGAAAATGCTAAATAACGACGGGGAATATTGGAGGGAATTATTTGAGTCGATAACTACTTATTCTGAAAATGCCATTTTAAGTAAGGATCTCGATGGTACTATAACAAGCTGGAACCATGGCGCTGAAAAACTTTTCGGGTATTCTGAACAGGAAGCTATCGGTAAAAGTATATCCATTATCCTTCCCATGGACCGCATCGACGAAGAGCGGGAAATTATTGAAAAAATAAGAAATGGGCAATGCATAAACGATATGGAAACAGAGCGACTCCGCAAGGACGGCAGTCGAGTTAATATTTCAGTTTCTATCTCGCCTATAAAAAATAAAAATGGCGACATAATTGGCGTGTCGAAGATCGCACACGATATATCGCAATACAAACTGAATGACGGAAATCTGCAAAAAAGCTTAAAGGAAACAGCGGACTACAAATATGCGCTTGATGAATCATCGATAGTGGCCATTACTGATCAGAAAGGGGTGATCAACTATGTGAACAACTACTTCTGCAAGATATCAAAATACCAGCGGGAGGAACTGATTGGCCAGGACCACCGGATCGTTAACTCAGGGTACCACCCTGCTTCATATATCCGTGATATGTGGGTGACAATAGCGAACGGAAACATATGGAAGGGGCAATTAAAAAACAAGGCAAAAGACGGAACATATTATTGGGTTGACACTACTATTGTCCCGTTTCTAAATGAACATGGGAAACCATATCAATATCTGTCCATAAGGTCGGACATTACAAAGAGGAAAGAGCTGGAGCTACAGGAACGGAAAATAACAGCAGACCTTATTCAGCGCAACAACGACCTGGAACAATTTGCCTACATAGTTTCTCACAACTTGCGCGGCCCTGTAGCTACTATCTCCGGCATTTCAAATTGTATAAAAGACGAGACATTGGGCGAAGTGGAAAGAAAT
>CAYNGS010000515.1:0-2959 GCA_964396625.1 uncultured Flavipsychrobacter sp. | reverse complement strand
ACCACCAGGCGATCGCTTTTAAACTGGCCGACATGGCCACCGAAATTGAAGCGGCTCGTCTTTTATGCCTCAAAGCTGCCTGGACAAAGGACCAGGGCCATGACTATACCCTTTCGGCATCTCTGGCCAAACTCTTCGCATCAGACGTGGCACAGCGTGTGACGAGCGAGGCGGTGCAGGTGCACGGCGGTTACGGCTACGTAAAAGAGTTTCATGTGGAGCGTCTTATGCGCGACGCCAAAATAACCCAGATATATGAGGGTACCAGTGAGGTGCAGCGTATCGTTATCAGCCGCACGGTGCTCAAGGGTTAGTTCTGGAATATTTTTTTAAAACCGCGGGTTCCCCGCGGTTTTTTTGTGCCTGCACTTTGCCGTCAAGCAAAACAATTCACTTGGATTTATTTTATTTTTTAATCTGATTGTATATATTTGATATCAATATCATTCGTACAATCATCGTCCATGGATAAAAAAAACGTTTTTGTAGGTGTTTTAATAACGGCGCTTACCATCATTGTCACTGCATTAGTTACGCCCCTTGGAGGGATGCTGAAGGATATTGTTTTCCCCACCAAATATTTTTATGAGTGCAATATTGTTAATGCGGGCAAGCCACTGAACAAGATACCTATACTCCTCGACGAGAAAGACTCCACATCCACCGACTCTGACGGTAAATTTATTTTCGCCAACATAAAAAAAGGAATTCACAAATACATCGTTTTCTTTCACAACCAGTCCTACCCGTTCGAATTCATTTCATCGGACAAGGAACCACCTAAAGAAGCCCCGAAAGACCTTTCAACCTGGTTGATACCGGACAGCACGGTCACACCCGAGACAAAGAAAATGGCAGCGTCACTCCCCCCAACGCCACAGGTGGCAGAGGCTGTAGAGCCTAAACGCGACAGCGTACCGGCTGCAACCACGGTTGTAAATACCGGCGCACAAATGCGCGTCATGTCCATGTCGTTGAGAGCAATGCGGCCTGCCGCAGTGGCCGATATAAGCGCTGGCTCAATTCTCGACACAATAGTATTAAGGGTAAAAAAGGACTTCGGCGATAAACACGGTTCGCAGAGCGCCTATCACTACTACATCTCGGGCCCGGCAGATTATCTGAATATGATCAAAGAAGTTCACTACACCCGAAACCATAACTCATTTCCGGAGTTCAGTTCAAATTCGTTTGTAACGGGCGCGGACCGCAGCAACAATTTCGACTATACAGGCTACCAATGGGGTTACATCACCACAGCCTACGTCTCCATAGAATTGAAAAATGGAAGTACCTCTCAGCGAGTGCTGAAGACGATCAACTACGATAATTGATCTGGGGCAAAAGGGCTACGCTTTTATCTTCTGTGTCTTTTTCAGCAAAGCTTGCTGTGCAAAAAAGTAGCCGCCAAAGAGAAGGATGCCGCCCACCATATCTCCTGCGAGCGTGTACTTGAAGAAGGGTACAGCGTCTACATAAGTCTTGATCAGCCCGGCGATAGAATATCCATTCCAGCCATGAGCGAAAAAACCGAAGTTGGAAACGATGAAGAAAAGCGTGGACGACCCAAAGATAAAGGCGACAGAAGAGGCGGGCTTCGGCTGCTTCATACCGATACCCAGCGCAGTAACGCTGATGAGCGCTCCATAATTGAATAACTCGCCGGCCAGGTCATAAAAGCCGGGAATACTTGTGAAGAACTGAAAATAAACATCCGCCAAAAACTGGCCAAGTACCGGCGCAAGAAACGCCAGCATACGCCTGTCCCTGAGCATGGCGCCGCTGAAAAGGCTGATGGCAGCAATAGGTGCAATATTCGGTATATGCAGGCTGGCATTTACTATGCGCGAAGTAGCGGCAATGACCACCAGGAATATAACTAGCAGGATATTTATGTTGTTGCGTTTCATTGTGTCTTGTTTGGATATAATCACTATTGCAAAAGTAAGAAGATTTTAATTGAAAAACCGGGCATAAGAGCCAAAATAGCATACTAAGACGCCTTCACAAACCAATTACTTTTTACCCCATTAACTTTTCGCGCCATCATATGCCCACCTGATGTAGGTAGACCCCCATGTAAAACCACCCCCGAAAGCCGCCAGTACAATATTATTGCCTTTACGCAGCTTGCTTTCCCACTCCCACAGGCAAAGGGGCAAAGTGCCGTTGGTCGTATTCCCATAGCGCTCTATGTTCACCATCACTTTCTCGGCAGGCAGGTTCATGCGTTCGGCGGTGGCCGATATTATTCGCTTATTGGCCTGGTGTGGCACCAGCCAGCTTATTTTTTCAGGAGTAAGATTGTTGCGCTCCATTATTTCGGCCGAAACATCCGCCATATTCTTCACAGCAAATTTGAACACAGCCTGGCCCTCCTGGTACACATAATGCTCTTTGTTCATTACTGTCTCTATCGAGGCAGGTTTCACAGAGCCACCAGCCTTCTGGTGCAGGTGCACTCGTCCGCTGCCATCGGTACGGAGCACTGAATCTATGATACCATAGCCCTCTGTATTGGGTTCCAGCAGCACACAGCCCGCACCATCTCCAAAAATAATGGCCGTCTTACGATCCTCATAATCCATTATCGAGCTCATCTTGTCCACCCCGATCACGATCACTTTTTTATGCCTGCCCGTTTCAATAAATTGAGAACCGATAGTCAGGGCGAACAAAAAACCGCTGCACGCAGCGCTGACATCGTAACCCCAGGCGTTGGTCAAACCTGCCTTATCACAGATAACGTTGGCTGTAGCCGGGAATTGCATATCGGGTGTTGTGGTGGCACAGATCACCATCTCTATGTCCTTCGGGCTAACACCACTCTTTGCGAGCAGGTTCCTTACAGCCTCTACTGCCATGTCGCTGCTCCCCTTCCCCTCGCCCTTCAGTATCCGGCGTTCTTTTATTCCCGTCCTTGTTTGTATCCACTCGTCAGTGGTATCCATCATCTTCT
>CAYNGS010000514.1:0-2963 GCA_964396625.1 uncultured Flavipsychrobacter sp. | reverse complement strand
ATTAGTATCACTCCTGCAACGGTCTGCCTCACCCCCGCAAACAGGAACGCAGGATAGTGCATTACCCCGACCCTGATGGCAAGATAGGTAGTGCCCCACACCACACAGATAAAAGCCAGGGCCAGGTATGCCTTTGTATGTTTTGTCATGGAGATATTTTCAATTCCGGTCAGGAAAACATTTTTATGAAACCGTTCTTCCGCTTTCCATTATAACACAAAATTCCAGAAAATATTTTAAACAATACAGATACAATTTCCGTAATTTTGACCATAACAGTTTAAAGCACAGAAATTATGGGCAAGCGCAAAAGTGATCTTCTGTACCTGAAAACCGCGGAGACTATTGAACAACAAATATTGGGCCAGGTGCTCAATATCGGCGATAAACTTCCTTCCGTGCGGCTGCTCAGCAAACAGCACGGCATCAGCGTCAGCACCATACTGCAGGCATACTATCATCTTGAAAGTAAGGGACTTATAGAGCCTCGCCCACAGTCCGGTTACTACGTTAGTTTTAACCCTTCCCGTTTTCCGGGGAAGATAGAGAAAAGCAATCCGCTGCAAACGGTTAAGACAAAAAATGTGGAGGCAATGATAGGGGAGGTCTACGATGATTTTTCGTTGCAGGGTGTCACGCGCTTTTCTTTGAGTGTACCCGCGCCGGAGATACTGCCGCTGGCCAAACTCAACAAGGCTATGATGCAGGCGCTGCGCGATCTTCCGTCAAACGGTACTTCTTATGAGCAGATACAGGGAAACGACCAGCTTCGCCGGCAGATAGCCCGGTGGTCTATAAACTGGGGCGGCCATCTGAAAGCAGATGACCTTGTAACCACTGCCGGCTGTATGAATGCTATTTCATATTGCCTGATGGCGATCACAAAACCGGGCGACACTATCGCGGTCGAAAGCCCTGTGTACTTTGGTATGCTGCGTTTTGCT
Source organism: uncultured Flavipsychrobacter sp. (assembly GCA_964396625.1). Taxonomy (GTDB): domain Bacteria; phylum Bacteroidota; class Bacteroidia; order Chitinophagales; family Chitinophagaceae; genus Nemorincola. The sequence continues at coordinate 2,019 of CAYNGS010000514.1, read as the reverse complement.
CAGAGTATTGGTTTGAAAGTACTGGAGTTGCCCACTGACCCCGACACCGGTGTAGACCCCGATGATGTGAAGAAGGCGTTGCAGAAACATCCTATTAAAGCATGCTTCCTGGTTACCAATTTTTCAAACCCGCTCGGGTATTGCATGCCCGATGAGCAAAAGGAAACTCTTGTAAGATTGCTTTCAAAGCATGCTGTGCCGCTGGTGGAAGATGACCTCTACGGTGATGTTTATTTTGGCAAGAGCAGGCCTAAGTCGTGCAAAAGTTTTGACGAGGAGGGCAATGTGCTCTGGTGCAGCTCTATCTCCAAAACGCTGGCGCCGGGCTACAGGGTGGGGTGGGTTGCTCCGGGCAGGTATATCGACAGGGTGAAACAGTTGAAGCTATATCACAGCATCACGAGCGCCACCGCGCAGCAGGCCGCCATCGCAAGCTTTCTGGCCACAGGCCGCTACGAATACCACCTCCGCAAACTGCGCCAGACACTGCACGCAAACAGCCTGCACTTTACACGGGCCATTGGTGAGTATTTTCCTGAAGGCATAAAACTGTCGAACCCCAAAGGCGGATTTATTTTGTGGCTTGAGCTCGATAAGCATATCGATACCTACCAGTTATACCAGGAGGCCATGCAGCATAAGATCAGCATTGCGCCCGGCTCCATGTTCACGCTGCAGGACCGCTATCAGAATTGTATGCGTCTTAGTTACGGTATGCCGTGGACACCGGAAATAGACAAGGCCCTGAAAAAGCTTGGAAACCTCGTGAAAGGCATGATGTAATTTATTTCTCAAAAGAAGTATTATCTTTCACTTCCAAGCTATGTCTCATACAGACCAACCTGCTGCATGCCCAAATTGCGGTTTCGCGGTTACCGAAAATTATTGCGCCCGCTGCGGGCAGCAGAACCATCTGCATAAAGATACGGTTGGGCACCTGGTGCTGCACTTTTTTGAGCATTACCTGCATTACGACAATAAGTTTTGGCAAACGATGCGTGCACTCGTGCTCAGCCCCGGCAAGCTTACCGTCGCTTACTGGAACAAGCAACGGATGCGGTACATTTCGCCCATCTCACTATACATTTTTATCAGCGCAGTTCACTTTTTGCTGACCCATTTTATTTTTTCCTACCAGGAACAGCAGGTATTTTCCACCATAAAGAAAAATCATCTGGCAGAGGCCACAAAGCCACAGGCCATGCCCTTATCCCACGGCCAGGTGAGCAAAGCCGGGCGGGTGCTATTGAAAATTCAAAGTAACCCGGAAATACTAAAGCCCATACTTGCAAAAATAGATGAGAACACCCCAAGGGTATTTTTCTTCTTTATTCCGTTTACCGCGTTTCTGCTGCAACTACTTTTCAACAGGCGTAAAGACCTGTATTTTGTCGACCACATAATTTTTTCGTTGCACGCCCACTCCTTTTACTTTTTCATTGGTATTTTGGTTGCACCGTTCAGCCTTTACCGGCCGATGATCCTGCTGAATTTCGCGGGTATCCTGCTCATAATCATCTATTTTGTTAAAGCCATCAGAAATGCCTACGGCATTGGCACAGGCAGGGCTGTCTCCTACACACTCACCGTTGGCGCGGTTTACACGGCGGTGTCTGTATCGTTAATTTTTTTTTACGTCTACATGCTGATCAGCAACACGCCCGGTTTCCTGTAATATCGGCGCTTAGCCTCCGGTGAAATAGGGCTGGCCGGCTACACAAAGGCTCACCCTGTGCGAAAGCCCGTTGGTCCCTCCGTTTATTCTGCGCGTGATCTGCTGAAAAAGATCAAGATTTGTACTTGAATCCACAGGGGCCGTAATGTCCATCTGAGCTGCAAGGCTGTTGATGTTGTGTTTGTTCCAGAACCAACCTGCGGTCAGGGCCGCATTGGCCAACTGATCGGGCGTACATAGCGGGGCGTTCTTTCCGCCCAGCAATGTCGGATCGTTTACGCAGTCTATACCCAGATCATTGCTGATCGCTGTATAGTTAGATCGGCCGGTTATTTGTATCAGCC
>CAYNGS010000513.1:0-2965 GCA_964396625.1 uncultured Flavipsychrobacter sp. | reverse complement strand
GATGAGTACCCGGTTACCACCCAGCTCAGCGCAGCCGACTACGAATCATTGGCCCTGTGTTACCTGGAAGAAATATTTGCGAAACATGACAGTGCGGTATTGTGCGGAGGCACCGGTTTATACATCAAAGCGCTCTGCGAAGGGCTTGATGACATGCCGGCCGTAAATGAAGAAATTGTGCGGCAAACGGAAAGTGAATACAAGCTTCACGGCCTCCGGTGGCTCCAGGATGCATTGCAGAAAGAAGATCCGGTATTTTATGAACAGGCAGAAACCCAAAATCCGGCAAGGCTGCTGAGGGCGCTTTCTTTCGTGCGCTCCACGGGCATAAGCATGACTACTTTTCAGACAAACGTTCGAAAGCCCAGACCCTTCCGGATCATTAAGACCGCGCTTGAACTGCCCCGGGAATTGCTGTACCAACGTATCAATGTCCGAGTGAATAAAATGATGGAGCAGGGCCTGCTCGCCGAGGTGGAAAAGTTGTATCCCTACCGCGAACTGAAAAACCTGCAGACCGTTGGTTATACCGAGTTGTTCGATTTTATTGATGGCAAGTGCACACTGCCCGTGGCGGTAGATAAAATAAAACAGCATACCCGCAATTATGCGAAACGGCAAATGACCTGGTTCAGAAAGGACAGGGAAATGGCCTGGTTCAGAGCTGATGACAAAGACCTGGTGGCCAAAATATTGGACATCGGCCATAACAAATAGCCGGATTATTTAATCAGGTAAAATTTAGAGCAACTCTTTATTCGTCTTGTAAGCGGTTCCCTTAAACAGCGCCACGATCTCACCTTTTTCGTTTGTCGTAACGATATTGTAAAATCCTGTCTTGTTGCCCGCATGAATTTCAGTAGCCTCAACAGTCAATACTTCGCCGGCCTTAGCGGCGCGCACAAAGCTGATATTGGCGTCGAGTGCCACGGTGATATAGCCCGAGGAATTGCAGGCGAAAGCAAAGGCGCTGTCTGACGCGGAAAAAACGATGCCGCCATGCACTATGCCGAAACCATTCAGCATATCATCTGTGATCGTGAACCGCAGCTTGCAATATCCTTTCCTGTATTCGTTTACGACAATGCCCATCCACCTGGTGAAATTATCTTTCTCCAGCATTGTGGATAGTATTTGTTTTGTATCGCTCATTTTCGGCGCAAGTAGAGATCAAAGATACAATTCCGGGAAATTATCCCGGTTGTTTTGGTGGACGCAATCGCAGCGGCGGAAAAACTAATCTTTAGTATATGCTAACGGCGATCAGCATTTCACGCAAAGTTATTCGGCTGCCTCATGAACGGTGGGTTACCGGCAGCAGATGGTTGGCTGTCGTCTACAAGGAAATGGAGGCAGAATGGCTTATTATTATAACAGCATATTTTACCAGTAGAACTGAAAAATTATTTAAACAACAATTTTATGGCAGAGATAAAAATTCCTGGTATCATGCAGTCCGTAGAGGCGATAAAGCATAAATTTCTCACCTGGAATAACAATTGGATTTTGAGAAAAAAGGAAGATAATTTTTCGATCCGGACCTTAGCGGCCTACTGAACATAGATCTCATCGCACGCAATCATCGGCTTCTTATTTGCCCTGAAACGCCATGCAGGCAAGGCTTGCAGGTTGTTCGCCGTAACCCGTATATAGCGTATTTTTTCACGTAGCGGGCGCTGAGTAGTATAATCCTTTACGGTAACTCCATAATGCTCTTCACCTGCGCCGCCTGCATACGTTTCCAACGTCTTATACGAGTTGCCATCAGCAGATACATCTATCGTTATTTTCTCCGGCAGAAAGATCCAGTGGCGTGGGTCATCGAGGAAATGCATTTTTACGTGAGTCACGTTTTCGGCTTTGCCAAGGTCTATAGTTGCAACCATCGGAACACCGTAAAAACAGAGCCAGTTGTAACTGAAGTCGTTGTAACCGGGATTGCCGTCTATGAGTGTCCGGTTGCCCTTCGCCGGATAATCTTCGGCAAACGGATATTGCAGGGAAACCCCGGCCCCAGTCGCCTTTGTTGGGGTCACGCCCGACTGTAAAATCGTATTCCACTCTTCCTGGTATTGGTCGGGGTTAAGGCCTGCTTCAGAGAGTTCTGTAACGCCAGCTTTCTTGCAGTTGGCAACGAACATTTCTATTTTTTCCCTGAATTTTGGTTTTACAGCCCATTTCCCAGAGTTATCCTTTGTAAATATGCCGTGCTTCTCGATCCCGAAGAACCTGGCCTGCTGCAGCACAGTATATTCCAACGGCAGCCTGGCTCTTGTGACCCTGTCATGCATAGTGGTGTTGCCTTCCACCGCGGCCTCTGCTTTGTCGAAAAGCGTACTGTACTGATCGATCATCTCAGGTGAAAGGTAAGATTTCCATTCGTTGATAGGATTGCCATAAATGTCCAGTTTGCGTTTAGAGTCGATCAGCTTTGCCTGTATCAGATCGAAATATTGCTGCAGGTATTTTGCTGCATCGCCGTAATAATCATGCAAAAAGGAAGATACAAGCTGGTCTGCTTCTGCTTTGTCGTCCTCAAGCAATTTTGCCATCACGTAGCTTCTCAGTTCTGCCCACTCTGCATAGGTGTCTCCGCTGCCTTGTGCAAATATGCCTTTTACGCCGTTCTCTTTCAGGAAGCGGGTATTTGGCTGCAGTGTATGAAAGTTTGGGAAGGGTGCCAGGTAGTTCGTAAACTCGGTTATATAGTCCCATACAAACAGGTTGGACGTGAGGCCGTGCCAGGCCTTCAGATCGTTCCTGAACGCGGCTGCAGAGCCTTCTTCCGCCAGCGGCTTGTCACGGTAAGCATCTATGTCGCTGAGGAAAACATACACATTGTCTGCCGGCTTCAGGTTTTTTGGCGCGCGGTGGGTGTATGCATATGCCAGCGTCGTAAATTTTTTATCGGGAAATACAGCAGCCACCCGGTTCACAAATAATATTAGCGAACCGGCAGTATTGC
>CAYNGS010000512.1:0-2976 GCA_964396625.1 uncultured Flavipsychrobacter sp. | reverse complement strand
AAAATTACTTATTTTTTATTGTATGCCTTTTGTCTGTCCCTGCCAGTGCGCAACGGTATTTTGGAATAGCTACGGGGAATTGGGGCGGAACGAGTAGCTTGTATCTGAACCCAGCAAGCATAGCGGATTCACGAAACAAGTTTACTATAGATCTGTTCTCCATAAATACGTTTGTTGATAATGACCTTGGCAGGCTTAACAAGGATCACCTGTTTAACAAGATTGTTAATCGCGATGTATTAAGTGTAAACGATGTATTTAAATTCGATAATAAGTCGACCGCAAACCTGATGGCGCCATATGCTGAGGTCAGAGGACCAGGATTTATGTGGAATATCGATCACAAAAACAGCATTGCGTTTACGACCCGCCTTAGGGGCGCAAACCAATTTACTGATGTAAGCCAAAATCTTTACCGCACGATCTTAGACCCTCATTATGCCCAAAATGGTAATGGCAATTACAACCTTAATTCCAGCAATTTCAGATGGAATGCTGCTACATGGAGTGAAATGGGTATTTCTTATAGCCGAGTACTGGTGGCAAATGGGAGAAATTTTCTAAGTGCCGGTATTACTGTACGTTACCTCGGAGGGATAGGTTATATCAATATGAGTGGCAACAGTGTTGATGCCAGTTATTTTGCCGCTAACGACTCTCTACGTTTAACAAATACCAATGTCAAATATTCAAGTAATCTAGTTAATAGCAATACCACGGTTAACAGCAACACTTCAAATTCGGAATTGTTTGATCGTTTCTTTGGCCGCAAAGGCGGTCAGGGTATAGGTGGTGATTTAGGCTTATCCTATGAGTTCCGTCCTGATTATGAGAAATACAAGTATGATATGGACGGTAAAACTAATCTCACAGACTATGGCAGTGCACGTTATAAACTGCGTTTATCAATTGCTGTAACTGATATTGGAGCAATGAGGTTCAATGTAGATAATAACCGTGGGGCCACATTGTCGGGCAATGGTTATGTAAAAAGTGGCGATTTGAGTAGTAATGCAAGCAACTACAAAGATTTTAAAGCGTATGCACAATCGCACGGATTTAGAGTTGACACCAACATTGGCTATACTGTTTATCACATGCCAACAGCATTGGTGCTTGGAGCTGATTATAAGCTGAGTGGCGATTTCTACGTAAATGCCACATCCATAATCAATCTTGCAGACAGGAAACAAGTGGGCAATTATTACTACAACCAAATTACGGTTACACCAAGGTATGACACCCGTGTCTTTAGCGTTGGTGTCCCGATCACCTATGGCATGCAATCTAACTCTATAAAGATGGGATTGGGTGCGCGTGTTGCAGGGTTCTTTCTGGGAAGTGATGATATGCTTGCATTATTTAGTAACAATCAATACGGTTTAAATTTTTATGCGGGAGCCTTTATTCCCGTTAACTTCCGCAAGCCTAAGGATGGCGATGGCGACCACGTGTCCAATAAACTGGACAAATGCCCTGGTATAGTAGGCACATGGGAATTAAGAGGATGCCCTAACCCTGACACCGATGGAGATGGTATTTTTGATTCTGTGGACAAATGCCCTACGGTGGCCGGACCGAGAACCGCCCAAGGGTGCCCTGACAAAGACCTTGATAGTGTCGCTGATGCATCAGACCGTTGTCCTGATGTTGCAGGCCCAGTTGCATTACAAGGCTGCCCTGATCGGGATGGAGATGGCATTGCGGACATAGATGATGTTTGCCCAGATCAAAAAGGTATCGCATTATATAAAGGTTGTCCTGATACCGACGGAGATGGCGTACCTGATAATATAGACAAATGTCCCCTCAAAGCAGGTCTTGCCGCATTCGATGGCTGTCCTGATACCGATGGAGATGGTGTGCCTGATAACATAGACAAGTGTCCTCTTAAAGCCGGACCCGCGTCAAACTTTGGGTGTCCCGAAATAAGTGTTGAAGTTAAGAAGCGCTTGGCATTCGCTGCAACGGCTCTTGAGTTTGAAACCGGCAAATCAGTAATAAAGACGAAATCATATACATTGTTAAATGAAGTAGTGGATATACTCAACGAGTATAAAGATTACTATATGACCATAGAAGGTCATACAGATGATGTAGGGACAGATGCCAAGAACCTGACACTCTCGAAGGATCGTGCTGCTGCCGTTAAGACTTACTTTGCAAGTAAAGGAATAGCTTTGGACAGGATGGAAACCGACGGTTTCGGTGAATCCAGGCCAGTAGCAACAAACAAAACTGCCGCCGGAAGAGCTAAGAACCGCCGCGTAGAGATGGATCTGAAACTGAGAAAATAAAATTGAGACTTCTTTTTTACAAGCCACAAACGCCATACGCGGTGTTTGTGGCTTCTTTTATAAAGGTGATCGCATGCTGAGATAAGGTTCTCTTCCTATTCCGATAAATTATCGCTGTTTTTTTATCTGGCGCGACCGTGGTAGCTCAATAAAGGAAGACGGCTAATCGTTCGCGAACCGACGTGTTCACCTAATCCGCTTATACCAATAAAGAAACTGGTGATATGGAATGAGTTTCGAGATACGCCTTTGGTTTTTGACCGCCCCGTCTCCGCCCAAGCTGAAATAGCCGGCGATGGTCGTTCTTTTATCGATCTTCGCGGCCGGCCTCATTCTAACGCTGACCGTTACAAGATTTTATCAAAGAGTTATTTATAATCGTCTCCAGCTTTAACCGCCGTTGTCTCTAATGGCACGGTTATACTACACTATCGGAAAACAAGTAGAAATATGAAACACAACCATCACGAAGAGGCCGCCAAACATCATGAGCAAGCGGCGAAGCATCAAACTGAAGCGCATAAGAGCCATCAGGAAGGTAACGACGAGAAGGCCGCGTATCACGCGCAGACGGCTAACGGACATAGCACGCAAGCGAATGACCATTCAAAGGAAGCCGCTAAGAAACAGACCGAGAAAGTCGGTTCAAAGAAATAGACGATCTAATCGACTGGAGCGT
>CAYNGS010000511.1:0-2999 GCA_964396625.1 uncultured Flavipsychrobacter sp. | reverse complement strand
TGATTGAAAGTAGCTGCAGTTGCAGGTCCACCGTCACCAGACGAACCAATAGATCCGGCAACACCGCCAATCGTTGTGATAATACCTGAAGCATCTACTTTTCTAATGGTGCTGGCCGGCACCGTAAGACTACCCGTATTGCTGATAAAAATATTTCCGGTGTTATCGACAAAAACGCCATTGGGTCCACTTAACGCAGCGGCTGTTGCCTGGCCGCCATCGCCTGTGTTTCCGGCAGTACCGTTGCCGGCCACTGTAGTTATAATACCATCCCTCGATATTTTCCTTATCCTGTTATTAAGTACGTCGCAGAAATATACATTCCCAGCAGCATCTGTGGTCAGGTCGCGCGGTTGACTGATCTCGGCGTTGAAAGCCGGGCCTCCGTCACCACTATATCCTGCAGTACCGTTCCCGGCATCAGTATACATATCGCCGATGATGCCATTGACTGTAATTTTCGCTGCTGCCGAATTTGACCCGCAACCATTCGAAACCGTGTATATAATAGTATCTGCGCCAATGGCATTGCCTGTAACGGCACCAAGCGCCGTTACACTGCAAACGGTGTTTGCTGCACTCCAAACCCCGCCACTAACAGTACTCGCCAGGGTGATCGAAGACAGAATACAAACACCGGTCGGGCCGCTAATGATACCAGCATTGGGTAGTGGGTCTACCGAAATTGTGGCTGTAATCGTAACTGCGGCCACCGAATAACTGATCGTGGCGGAGCCGGCTGAAACACCGGTAACGATCCCTGAAGCCATATTGACAGTGGCAATACCCGGGTTACTGCTGCTCCAGGTGCCACCCGAGGTAGGGGCAGAAAAAGTTGTGCTGGCTCCCACACAAACATCGCCGGAACCTGTTATTGCTTGCGCCATCAACGATGAACAATTCAATAACATAGCCAATAAAAAAAGCAATGAAAAAAACTTATAAATCTTGGTATTAACGATGGCGTAAAACACTGAATGGGAGCCGCTTCCGACTGTCGTGCAGATTCTGAGGCGGTTACTTTCCCGCTCCCTTGCTGAAAGAGAAAATTGATGTAAGTTTTTCATTTTTCTAGCTTTTTTTGTAAGTGTTTTACAGTCAGTATTTTGGGTATATTTTACTGCTATAAGCAATTTCGAGATCAAAGATATTTCTTAACAGTACAATAACTAAATTTGTGTTAATCATTAACATATTAAGTTTATATTAACGCAAATGACTGATAAACAGTATAATGAAAACCAAGCTACTATTAGTATAGCAATATAAATTAAATAACTATAAATTGTAATGTTATTGATATTGATAAAATATATCCTATTAGTAAAATTGAGTTGAATCAACTATTAAAATAACGGGAAATTGAATCGCATTAAAAATAACTTAATGAATTTTGGTTTAAGGAATATGCATGTAATTTCACCCGACAATAGAAGTAATAGTAGCTATCATGATGACAATAGAAGAGCTGAAACGAAATAATAGCCCAGAAATAGCTGCTGTTATATTAATATGTCGGGTATTTCTCAAAACTTCGCCGGAAAATGAATTGAAGGATTTTTTTGATGTGAATAGACTGGATGAAAAATTATTTCTCAAAATTGTTCGGGCGCACAATATCAGGCCGCTGGTGTATAAGGTAATATCCGATCTGAAGGTAACTGGAGAGATAACAAACAGGTTAAATGCTGATTGCAAAAAAATAGCTTTAAAGAATTTTGAGCAGTACCGGGAGCTTATAAAATTGAATAGCATCTTCGAAGCCAACAATGTAACTGCTATACCGTACAAGGGATGCGTTTTCGGCCTTCAGTTTTTCAACGATATAGGCATGAGGGAGTCTTCGGATATAGACTTTCTTATACGCCCCGATGCCAATGATATCAGGGCCATAACGAAGCTAATGCTTGCTGACGGCTACAATGCCGGAGATGAAATTCCAGAGGCATTTGCAAAGTATTATTATGAACATACACGCGAGATCAAGTTCTTCCTGTTTGAAGATGGAAAAAGGAAGTTTCTGGCGGAATTTCATTCTTTGCTGAACGATCCGGTATTTGAAACACAGTCCCCCATACCCAACGAATATTTATTCACGGAGCGAAGTACGGTAACCCTCAATGAGAATGTTGTCGAAACGCTTTCACCAACGAACCTCCTGCTGGCAGTGATCACCCATCATGGCATTGCAGGGCAGTGGAGCTCATTAAAAAATATAATAGATCTTGCAAAAGCCGCGAAACGGAACGATATCGACTGGAAGGTCATTTCTGCGGCCAGTCATACCTACAGGTTCAGCAAGGTTCTGGATATCGGTTTGGGTCTTGCAGAGGAACTGCTCGGTGTTGTGCCTCGGATCAAGGCCTCAAAAATGACGGACCATGGTCCATGGCGGAAACGGCTTTTATCAAATCATGAATATGCATTAGATCGAAGCTGGAGAAATAATTTCCTGCTAAAACTAAAGTCTAAAGACAGTACCGGTGACAGCATAAGACTGGCATACGAACATATTCGACATGCCGGCGCGCCATCCATCCTGGATTACAAATTTATTAAGCTGCCCAAACCATTATTTTTTCTATATATATTTGTCAAGCCGATCAGGATGCTGGTCGCAAAAGGCAGCTCGCGACAGAAATAGAAGCTGTATTCAAGGCCGAAAAACGCACAAAATCATATTCGATAATATAAGTGCCGCGTTTAATAATATAAAAAATTATTCATTGCAAACCCACTGATATTTTAACGAGTTGTTATTATATTTGTTGTATATGGAAAATACTCAGCAATTACAAGTCATCTTAAACAAGCTTGCCAGCAGAGTGAAGTTTGGATTATATGAGAGTGGCAGATGCTGTTATTTTGAAGATGCGACGAAGGTTTATTACCACGATCTGTGGGATGCGGTACGGATAGCAAACAAGATGGAGAGAGGCCACAAAAAGAACCTTGCGGAACTTTACCCAGACCTTTTTCTTGGCGTGTTTCCACACAAA
>CAYNGS010000510.1:0-3000 GCA_964396625.1 uncultured Flavipsychrobacter sp. | reverse complement strand
TATTTTTAATGAAATAAAAGCCACCATACGGTGGCTTTTATTTTTTGCCGCCTGTCCCTCCATTTATGTGGTTCCCCGTTTTTAAATTATGTTTGTTGCAACAATAAAATATGTTATGAATAATATTAAAACGATTTGTCTCTCGTTTGGATCAGTGGTGTTTTTGAGTGGGGCTGCATTGGCACAGAAAAAGCAATTTACCATCGCCGAGGCTACCAATGGTATGTCGACCACGCTGGCGCCAAAGAGCGTCAAAAATGCATCGTGGGAGCCGGGTACAGACAAATTGTGGCAGGTGGAAAAGAAAGATGGGGAAGACCAGTGGACGGTCATCGACTTTTCGAACGATAAGGCGGCAGTAAGCCATGTGGCACAAGGTATCTACCCGGAAAAAGTGGCAGCAATACCTGCAATAAAATGGATGGACAAGCATACCGCGTGGTTTATGAGTGGCAAGGATGTCATAACCGGCACACTGAGCGGGAATGCCTTTAACTGGAACATTTTGGCAGCCCTGCCTGAAAATGCCGAACATATTGCAGTAGACAACAGCAAAAGGATAGCGTATACCATAGACAATAATCTATGGCTGTGGGATAAAGAAAAAGGAAAAGTACAGGTGACCGCTGAAACGAATAAGAACATAGTATGCGGCCAGTCGGTGCACAGGGACGAATTCGGCATAGATAAGGGAATATTTTTCTCGCCCAAGGGGACATACCTCGCTTATTACCGCATGGACCAAACGATGGTGAAGGACTACCCTATTGTAAAATGGGATACGGTGCCGGCGGTTGCCGATATAATCAAGTATCCGATGGCAGGCGGCACATCGCACGAGGTGACCCTGTGTGTGTATGACCCGGCGACGGGAAAGACAGTGACCATGCAGACGGGAGAGAGGAACAAAGATCATTACCTAACCTGCGTGACCTGGAGCCCGGACGAAAAAAACATTTACATAGCGATACTGAACCGCGACCAAAATCACCTGATGCTGAATCAGTATAATGCAAAGACTGGTGAAAAGGTGCGTACGCTGTTTGAAGAGCGCGACCCGAAATATGTGCACCCAATGCACGCGCTCACATTTATACCAGGGCACAGTGACGAATTTGTATGGTGGAGCGAACGCGACGGATATGACCACCTGTACCTGTATACGACCAACGGGAAAATAGTGCGACAACTGACCAAGGGCAAGTGGGTGGTAAATGAACTGGCCGGGATCAATGCCGAAAACAATACGCTGATCGTGACAACATCGAAGGAGTCGCCGCTGGAAAAGAATATTTATTCGGTGCGTCTTGACAACGGGAAAATGCGGCAGACAGACAAGGGATCGGGGACGCACAGCGCACTGTGCAGCGAGGATGGCAATTACGTTCTCGACGTTTATTCGGGACGAGGGGTTGCTAAGAAAAGCATTGTGCGGGCGACAAATACATCCTATACTCAAGAGCTGATAAAGGCTGCCGATCCACTGGCGGAGTATGACCGCCCGGAAATAAAAACCATAACACTAAAGGCTGCAGATGGCGTTACCGACCTGTATGGAAAGCTGATATTGCCGACACACTTTGATGCGAACAAAAAATACCCGGTGATCGTTTACCTATACAACGGCCCCAATGTGCAACTGATACACAATTCGTTTCCGGAGAGCGGCAATCTATGGTATGAGTATATGGCGCAGCACGGCTACATTATATTTACTATGGACGGACGCGGCAGCTGGAACAGGGGAATTGGTTTTGAACAGGCGACATTCAGGAAACTGGGCGATGTTGAGATGGATGATCAGATGAAGGGTGTGGAATACCTGAAGTCGTTGCCATACGTTGACGCCGGCAGACTGGGCGTGCACGGATGGAGCTATGGCGGCTTTATGACGACATCACTGATGCTAAAGCATCCCGGTGTGTTCAAATGTGCGGTGGCGGGGGGACCGGTGATGGATTGGAAAATGTATGAAGTGATGTATACAGAACGCTATATGGACCGGCCGGAAGATAACCCACAAGGCTACGAAAATGCCAACCTACTGGATAAAGTGAAGAGCCTGCAGGGCAAGCTGCTGCTGATACACGGCACCAGCGATAATGTAGTAGTATGGCAGCACAGCATAGACTTCCTGAAAAAATGTGTGGATGAGGGCGTGCAGGTAGACTATTTTGTATATCCGGGACACGAACATAATGTAAGGGGCAAGGACAGGGTGCACCTGATGCAGAAGATCAGCAATTATTTTGATGATTATCTGAAACCATAGTCGTAAAGGAAACGACCTAATAAACGTTGCGTAATATCCCTTTATGCACTCAAAGAAAATCTGGATGGCAATATGATATTGGAGATGGCCTAACTCATTTGTTGACGCCGGCTCCTTTCATCTTTGCAAAATCGATGGGCGTACTGATACCATCTGGCGGGGCATCGGCGGTATTTTGTATATCGTTTGTGACAATAAGCGTTCCTTTCTGAAGGTAATTACCGGGACCATAGATGCGCAGGATCATTCTGCCCAATTCATCGGCCTTTTTGGCTTTTAGTTCAGGGGCAGCCTTGTAGAATGTGGCATCGCCCACCACAACAGTCATTTGCGATCTGTCTTCACTTACTTTTATGTGCAGCGCCTGCCATGTGGGCAGCACAGTGACAAGGCTGTCTTGTATGACCCGTGTTTTTCCGTCGTTGTCGTTACCTTCTTTGCAGGAAGGCAGGAGCAACATTGAAGCAGAGATAATAAGAATAGCAAAAAGCTGTTTCATAAAATAATGTTTTATGGCCCTATTTAATACCAAGGACATCCTTCATGGAAAAGACCCCCTGCTTACCGTAAATATACTCGGCAGCGAGCACTGCACCAAGCGCGAAACCATCGCGGTTGTGTGCGGTGTGTCTGATCTCAATATCGTCAATGCCTGATGAATAAGTGACGGTATGTGTCCCGGGCACATTGTCAACGCGATGTGCCATTATTGGCACGGCATCTTCTTC
>CAYNGS010000509.1:0-3003 GCA_964396625.1 uncultured Flavipsychrobacter sp. | reverse complement strand
AACATCACCGAGGTGCAGAAAAAAAGCGGGCGAGGTGCCTGGATTCGCCGCGTCATAATCTTTTGCCATTGCATCAGAGACCGCCTGTGTCCAGGTACTTACGTCGTTGCCGGTATCGCCGGTAGCATGAAATTTAATTGCACCTGCCTTATGTATTTCGGCAGCCCCCTTTCTACCTATTATTTCGGCCAGCGTCATCGACGGGTCGCGAAGCGGCGCAGGAACCTTGGCCAGTTTCGTTGCCACAAAGTCGTTCATTCTTTTGCCGACACCGGGTACGGACTTTCGTTTATTTACCGGCGTAGCGGTGAAGAACGGGTGAGAGAAGCGCAGCACTTTATCTGTATCAATTTTGCCCACCTTTCTGCTGGCTTTTCCAGTCTTATTTCCCGCAACAGATGATTTTTTTTTGGAGGCCATAACGCGCTATTTAGCTTGTTAAAGTACAAACCAAAATTGATTATATAATGTGCCGAAAAGTTTTTTTTTGATTTAAAGGCAATGGCTATGTCTGTTATATAGTCGGCAATAAACTTAAAACAAGTAGGTATTTTATAACTTTATCGGATAGCAGAAATGATATGGAAAGCGTTTTTCAAGCCGCAGGCAATGAGTACCACCAGGCGGGAGACCACTCGCCGGGTGAGTTGGATCTGGCAACTTTTTTGTATGAAGCCATCGACACTTCGGCTTTCATAAGTGTGGGAGACTGGGCTCCTTTCTTCGACGCCATCCCGGTGGACCCGTATATTAAAGAAGGCTATCGATACAAATCAATTGCATGGTTTAGAATAAAACATGCCGCCGCTGTCGCAATAGCTGGGATTGATGAGCATATAAATACTGTAAACATGCTCAGCGGCATGACCGATGTGGAAAGCAGCCGTTACCTGAGCGCCGCCGCTCCGGACTGGATATCAGAAGAAACGGGTTACTGCTGCTGGAATCTGCCGCAATACGCCATGCAGCAGTCCATAAAGTATAATCCTGTTCATGGAGATATGCGTCGGGAATATCCGCGCATAAGCAATGAGATCATCAATAGCGAAGACTTTCACAAATTGCTGATCCACTACGCCGCATACTTTGGCTGGAGCGATGCGATAGTGCTTGTGCAATTTCAAAGAGTGGATTGTCTTGTTCATCGCGTTGGTAAGTCCGCTGTCGAAGGCTTTCACCAGGATGGCAACAGGCATGTTGGTATGCTTGTGGTGAACCGGAATAATGTTACGGCCAACTCGGGCGTCAGCCAGTATGCTATGGATGAGGGCGGTAAAAGAGCAGAGGAACTTATATTCAATTCCGTAATACCCGCCGGGCAACTCATTTACTGGAATGATAAACGGGTATGGCACTATGGTACCGAGTTGCAGGTTGATGATCCGCAGGAAAACGGCGGGCGCGGCCTGCGGGATATCATTATTCTCAGCGCCAAAACACCACCGGCCAATATGCCCATTGGGCCCGTACCCATGCAATTCAGAGATCAGAAAGTATAGCTGGCGGCCTGATGATTTCACTTTTTATTTCGCAGCCTGCAGCTCTCTCAGTTTTTGCCGGATATATGGCTTGTCCATTAGTTTCAGTTCTTTATTGATAAACTCAATAGCCTTCTCCCGGTTATTTTCGGCTGCGTACAGGTCGCTCATGCTGTCGTAAACGTTGTAGCTGCCGGGGTAGTTGTCAATGTTCATCTGGAAAAATGAACGTGCCTTTTCAAAATCCATCTTACCGAGGAAATAATAACCTCTTCCGTTCACGAGCTCCTCGGGTGGTGGTATCTTATAGCCCATCTTTTCCGAAACAAGTTTATAATGATTCTTATAGAAGTCAGTTGTTATAGCGTCCTTGTCCATTTCCGGCAAAGGCAGAAAATCAAAAATAGAATGCAATCCGTCATAAAGTGCCGGGAGCGGCACAGAGTTGTGTGTTTCGCCGTCATAATATTTCCAGCCGTAATGCAACCCGTTGTTCGCGTCTGAGTTGATGAAGCCATTGAGTTTAAACAGTGGACGGATGAAGATTGTGGCAAGGGTAGTGTCCTTCATGGCTGTTAGTGAATCCATGCCCTCCGGCAGCGATTTTGAAATACCCATAAAAAGATATCTGTCGGCAAACTTCTTCTGTTTGAGAATACTTTCTGCCTCTTTCAAAACCTTTTGATTATCCCAATACAGCGCCGGGTCTATGGCTATGTAAGCGTTGAACAGGCTGGTGTGATGAACCAGGGTGTTTACGACCAGCAGGCCACCAAGCGAGTGACCGATGAGCACCTTGTATGGCGTTGTTGGGTAATGGGCGTCGATATAGGGTATCAATTCCTTTTCCATAAATTCCGTAAAACGTTCTCCTCCTCCCGATGACCTGGTATAGTTGCTATCCTTTGGTACCGTGCGGTCGTGCGAGGGTGTCAGGTCACGCATCCTGTCTGTGTTGGGAATGCCAACAACTATCATTTTGGGACAAATATTGTTGAGCTCGCTCAAAAACTGGATAACGCCGGTGGCCTCATAAAAGTGAGCATCCCCGTCCAGCAGAAATACGACAGGGTAACGTTGTTTGCTGTATACTCCGGCATCGGTAGTGTCGGGCATGTGCACCCATATTTTTCTGTTTTCTTTTAGTATCGTCGAATAAACACTGTCTACAGACCCGATGACCAAATGATTATCGGTTATTTGCCCGTTGCAGATAATTGAACTCATTAAGGTTGACAGGAATAAAATGTTCTTCATGTATTTTTAATTTGAACGCAGACACTAAGATATTGCCATCGTGATATAAGTCAGGACCTGAGGCAGGGTAGTTAACTATTATTAACCTCGTGGCCCTTGAAAAAAGACATTTTACTATATGTAATGTATATTTATTCCGGTGCCGAAATGGTTGAGTTACGTTCGCCGGTCGCAGGTGTGAATGCCACCGCAGTCGTCACGGCATAATACAGGATTTTCAGAAAATTTTAAGTTTTTCACTCTTGTAATATAACCACTCAAACGGTTA